>CAYXIC010000014.1:0-2177 GCA_964465625.1 Candidatus Woesearchaeota archaeon | reverse complement strand
CTACCTTTTTTTCCCTTCCAGGTCAAGATACGCCTTCCCCTGCGTTAAAAATTCGTCGCAGTCCTCAATGATTTTGCCAGCGAATTCGTCGATTCTCGGCTTTATTATCCACTTTTCGTAAATCTCCCTCATGAATTTTTTGAATGCAGTGGTTTCAAACTTCCCGTCATAGTCCCTTACAAGAATTCCCCTGACTTTCACCTCAACGCTTCCGGTGTTGCTCTCTACTTTAGCCCCGTTTTGGCTTATTTCCACCTTTTTCAAACCAGTTACGTTAAACAAAACCTCTGCGTCAAACCTGAAGTAGTCCGTCATGTTCCTTTGTCCCACCCATTTTATGTCAATGTTTTTTGCGTCCCCTACTATCTTCTCAGAATATTTTGTCTCCATGACGTCCAGGCCAACGTCGTCCGTAAGCCACTGGTAGCAGAAGTTGTAGAAATCCTTGAACGAAAAAACGCCCTTGTATTTTATCTTGCTTGAAAACACGTCCTCTTTTTCAGCCATTTTTATTGAAAAGAAATTTTGTTTAAATATTCTTCGGAACACGCGATTTTTGAGAGACAGTTCACCACAACAAAATTTAAAAAACTCAACGCTGAGAAATTATCATGGCTGACAAACCAATAGTCCTTATGCCCGAGGACATACAGAGGATAATGGGCAAGGACGCGCAGAGGAACAACATAACTGCTGCAAGGATGGTCTCGGACATTGTTAAGACTACTTTGGGACCTAAGGGAATGGACAAGATGCTCGTTTCTCCCACTAATGACATAATCGTGACAAATGACGGCGTGACAATACTCGAGGAAATGCACATAGAGCACCCTGCAGCAAAGATGATGGTTGAGATTGCAAGAACGCAGGAAAACGAAGTCGGCGACGGCACCACCACATCTGTAATGCTGGCGGGAAAGCTCCTTGAAAATGCCGAGAAGCTGCTTGACAAGAAAATACATCCTACTGTAATAACGAAAGGATACAGGATTGCCGCTGAAAAATCCCAGGAAATCCTAAACGATCTTGCTCTTAAGATAACCCATAACAGCGATGACGTCTTGAGGCAGATTGCAATGACTGCAATGACCGGAAAGGGAGCGGAATCCTCAAGGGAGAAATTTGCAGAAATAATTGTTAAGGCGGTAAAGCAAGTTGGGAAGATGGAAGAAAGCTTCAAGATAGAAATCGGCGACATAAAGATAGAAAAGTCAAAGGGCAACGGCATTGAGGACACAGAGCTTATTTCCGGAATAGTCTTTGACAAGGAAAAAATCTCCCATGAGATGCCCCAAGTTGTAAGGAACGCAAAAATAGCTCTTATCGACTCCCCTATTGAATTGAAAAATCCAGAGATAGACACGAAAATATCCATTTCAACTCCAGAGCAGCTTCACGGATTTCTCGACCAGGAAGAGACGGAAATAAGAAGCATGATAAGCAAGATAAAAATTTCAGGGGCGAATGTGGTATTCTGCCAAAAAGGCATAGATGATTTTGCACAGTACCTTCTGTCAAAAGAGGGCATTTATGCGTGCAGAAGGGTTTCAAGAAGTGACATGGAGAAAATCGCAAAAGCTACCGACGGAAAGATTGTAAGCAACCTGAATGAGCTTACCCAAAGGGAACTGGGAAACGCGGAAACAGTTGAGGAAGTTAAGCATGGAGATGACTCTTTCACATATGTAAGGGGATGCAAGAATCCGAGGGCGCTTACAATACTCATTCGCGGAGGCACAGAACACGTAATCGATGAAATTGAACGTGCCATAAAAGACGGTTTGGGAGACGTGATATGCTCATTGAAATATGGATTGGTTGTTCCTGGTGGGGGAGCAATAGAAGTTGAGCTTGCGAAAAGGCTTAGGGAATTTTCACAAGGCTTGAGTGGAAGGGAGCAACTGGCGGTCGAGGAGTTTGCCTCTGCAATAGAGTTTATTCCAGTTACTCTCGCGGAAAACGCTGGCTTGGATCCTATAGATACCTTGACAGAGCTTAAGTCAAGGCATGACTCTGGAGAAAAGAATGCCGGACTTAATTTGTTCACAAACAAGATTGAAAACGTGCTTCAGTCAAAAATCATAGAGCCCTTGAAGATAAAAACTCAAGCAATAAGCTCTGCGACAGATGTTGCGACGATGATTTTGAGGATTGACGATGTCATAGCCTCTTCCGGA
>CAYXIC010000013.1:12928-14043 GCA_964465625.1 Candidatus Woesearchaeota archaeon | reverse complement strand
CAGGAAGAGGCAATTGCAAAAATAAGGAAGTTTTTGGAAGGATTTTATCTTATCAGTTTAAATAAAAAAGGGAAAAAAGCAATGCTTCTCCATGGCTCCCCAGGCACGGGAAAGACGACATTTGCCTATGTTATTGCAAACGAGACAGACTCTGAGATTTTTGAGTTGAATGCAAGCGATTTAAGAAACAAAATCAGGCTTCGGGAAGTGTTGAGGCCTGCTTTTGAGCAGCAGTCATTGAGCAAAAAAAGAAAAATTATTCTGATTGACGAGGTTGACGGGATAAGCGGATATTACGACAGAGGAGGTATTTTGGAGATTCTGTCCTTGCTGTCTGAAACGAATTATCCAGTGATAATCACCGCAAACGACGCGTGGGGAAAAAAGCTTTCCTCATTAAGGCCAAGATGCGAACTCGTGAAGCTGAAGCAAATTGACTACAGGACGATAAAAGATGTCTTGATTAGGATACTAAGAAGCGAGAAGATGTTTCTCGACAACAGCGTCCTCACGGAAATCTCTGTTAAATCTCGTGGAGATTTGAGGGCGGCAATAAACGACCTTCAAAGGGAAGTTCATGTTCAAACTCACGGAACATTGGACGAGAGGGACAGGGAGAAGGACATATTCAACGTCCTAAGGGAGATATTCAAGGGCAAGCCGACAAATGAAACAATTGAACTGATAAACTCTCTGAACATGGATATGGATGAAGCGCTTTTGTGGATTGAAAAGAATATTCCTGCAGAGTACCAAGGAAAGGAGCTTGCAAGGGCCTTTGATTTGCTGAGCAAGGCTGATTTGTTCAAGGGAAGGATTTACAAGCAGCAATACTGGAGATTTTTGCTGTACGAGAATTTTTTCCTCAGCTACGGAATTTCCGCTTCAAAAGACCCGTCAAGAATTTCACAAGGATTTACGAGCTACAAAAGGCCTGACAGAATTTTGAACATTTGGCTCCACAACCAAAAAACCCTGAAGAAGAAATCGATATCTGAAAAATATGCAAGATACGTCCACATAGGGAAGAAAAGGGCTGAAAACGAGTTCCCGATTTTTGTCAGATTCCTGAAAAACCCATCTGTGCAAAAAGAGCTCAGGCTTGACGAGGAAGA
>CAYXIC010000013.1:11623-12828 GCA_964465625.1 Candidatus Woesearchaeota archaeon | reverse complement strand
AATAAAAAACTATTAAAACGCGGTTTGCTTTTTTTGTCCATGGCTTTTGACATTCAAATAGGCAGAGATGCTTCGGACAAAAAGCTTTTCGGAGACAAGGGATTTGCATTTCTTGGGAAGGGATATGTGAAAATGGGGCAGTATACCTCGTTGAGCAACAGAATCCTATTGGATGTTGTGCGAAGCCACGTTATACTTGTTGCCGGCAAACGCGGATCTGGAAAGTCGTATACGCTTGGCGTCATAGCAGAGGAAATTTCAAACCTCCCGAAAGACGTCAGCCAGAACATAGGCTCATTGATTTTTGACACTATGGGAATATACTGGACAATGAAGTTTGAAAACGAGAAGGACAGGGAAATGCTTTTTGACTGGAAACTTGAATCAAAAAATCTTCCTGTAAAAATATTCGTTCCATACGGCCATTACGACAGCTATCTAAACAAAGGCATCCTAATTGACAGGAAGTTCTCAATCGACGTTTCTGAGATGAATCCTGAGGACTGGATAATAACCTTTGGGTTGGACATAATAAACCCCGTGGCTGTTTTGATAGAGAGGGTTGTTTCAATGCTGAAAGAAGGGAGCAATGAAGACTTCACGATAAATAACATAATAAACAGCTTTGAAAAAGACGAAAAATCCTCGGATGACGTGAAAAACGCCGCGGTAAGCTTTTTTGAGGCTGCAAAGACTTGGGGGATATTTGCAGAAAACAGGTCAGAGGCCACAAAGGTTGAGGAACTCGTCTCCGGCGGCGTAACAAGCATTCTTGACTTAAGCGTTTACAATTCAATCGGCGCTTTCAACGTTCGTGCTCTTGTTATAAGCCTTGTTTCAAGGAAAATATTCAACCAGAGAATGGACTCAAGAAAAAAGGAAGAGATAGACTCTGTTTCAAGGGGTTTTGACTATTTGTCCTCTCAAAGCAAGAGGGAAAGCCCATTGGCGTGGATTTTCATAGACGAAGCGCATGAGTTTCTTCCATTGAATGGAAAAACAATAGCGACAGACGCTCTCGTGCAACTGTTAAGGGAGGGAAGGCAGCCAGGCATATCATTGGTTTTGGCAACGCAGCAGCCGGGCCAAATTCATCGTGACGCTTTGAGCCAGGCAGACGTGATAATTTCGCACAGGGTTACTTCGCAACCGGACCTGGAAGCGCTTAATTACATAATGCAAAGCTACCTTTTGGAGAACATAAA
>CAYXIC010000013.1:0-11523 GCA_964465625.1 Candidatus Woesearchaeota archaeon | reverse complement strand
ACTTTATAGTTACACTAAGGATAAGATTTATATACCTTTTATTTCTTGGGAAAATTATGGCAGGAAGAAACGGAAATTCTAGATTGGAAAAGGGCGTTAGGGAATTTGCAAGCATTTTTGGGGAGATTTTGGTTCCGGGGGTATTTGCATATAACACAATAAGCAGGAAAGACGAAAATCCGATAGACATTTTTTCAAAGTTAACATACTCTCTTTTTGTGCCTTCAATGATTGACCTGGGCATCATGCACGCACTTGGGTATGGGGACAAGATTCAAGAGATGGTTGAAAAAGTTTATCAACTAGGGAATTCTATCCCATTAATCAATTAAGTTAACATGACAAAACATTTGGACAATGTTGTTGAATTTCCTGTTAAAAAGAAGGGCTCTTTTACTTCTAGAGTTGGTGAGTTTTATAGAGAGAACGAAGAGACCATAGAAAATTTGACATACACTTCTATCGCGATGATATGTGCAGGGGTTCTTGGTGCCATAATTTACAGAACTGCCCAGAGCCTTGATGTAATTCCGAGCTACATTATACCAAATTAAGATGGATTTAGTAAAAGAGATGGAAAAAACAGGTGTCATTCCGGAAGAAACGACAGCAGAACAGCTCATTGCTTGGGGAGAAAGAGAAATAAAAATGAACATTCCGGGAGATTTTAGGATATGCCATTATACAGGTTTTTCCATTGTTTGGGAAAAAGGGCAAAACGGAAAATACCATCTTTTTCAAAGATTTACATGGGATACTGATTATGAACCTAAAAGAGCCTAAACAATCGCAAAATCAGCCCTTATCCTGAAGGTGTAAGGCGCTATTTCTCCCGCCTTTTTTGTTTTTAATATCTTAATTTTCCTTTTCGACTTAACAGATTGCTGTTTTATTTTATCTAAAATTGAATTCACTTCGTCACTTTTGCAGAAATCATAGTAGAATATCCTTGTGCCTCTTTTTGACAATGAAAATGCTTCCTTCAGAAAGCTATCTTTTAACTTGGGGCGCGGCATGACGATTACGTCAAATTTCTTTGGGACAGTTTCATTGTTAACTTTTAGTCCCATCTTAATCTTATCAGAAATTATTTTAACATTACCTTTTAACAGTATAACTTTGTCTTCAACCTTATTTAACTCTGTGTTCAAAATCGCATACCTGTTTGCCTCTTTGTTTATCTCAATTGAATAAACCATTTTTGCCTTTGAGTTTTTTGCTATTGCAATTCCGAAAGGATTTACACCCGAGAACATAACTAATACAAGGTCGTTTTTTCTGATTTTTCCTGCAATCTCCTTTCTTTCCCCGGATAAACGAGGGGAAAAATAGCAAGTGTCTACATTGAAGCGAAAAACGCAGCCGTTCTCCCTGTACAATGCCTCTTTTGTCTTAACGCCAAAAAGGTATTTTGTTTTCTGCTTCCTAAGCTTTCCCGAAAACTTTCCAGTTTTTTCCAAAACCGTTGTTACAGACTTGTTTTTATCAAGAATCTTTTTTGCTAATTTTTTCTTTTTGCTTTGCTTTGTGTTATTTGGAAATTTCAAGATAGCTATGTTTCCAATAATATCTATACCTTTTGCAGTTTTTGAGCTTTTCATCATTTCAACAACATAAAAGTTTATAAAAACCTTCGCACTATTGGGACAATGAAAAAAGAGGGTTTTGTTTTCGGATTCCTTGTGCTGTCTTTGGTTATGTTCATTAATCTCGTAAGCGCGCAGTTTTACGGGGGAACCATCTTTGAGAACGTGATTAGGTATCTTGATCCTTTGTTTCTTCTCGCCATTATTTTCTTTTTTGCCATATTTATCGGCCTTGGAGCAGTAGGGCCATTTAAGTACAATAAGGGCGTTGCAGGTGCAATCGCTGCGGCAGGTTCTCTCTTGGCCATTTATGGAATAGACAGGTATGGATTTGACTACAACGGCTTGTTTTCAAATGTTCTCTTTTTCTTTCCCGAGGACATACTGTTCACCTTCCTCCCTATATTGGTTCTCGCGGCGATTGGATTTTCCTGGTATAAAATAGGATTCGGACCTACCTTTATGCTTGCGGGTGGATTTTTTATATTTTTGGCCATATTTGTTGATATTGAAGAAAAGGGTGTTTCTACAATCATTGGAATTGTGTTGCTTGCCTTGGGAGCATTTTTTTTGTGGTGGAGGAATAGAAAACCCAAGTTAGACGCATGGGGAAGACCAATATCTCCATAAACTTTGGAGTCGCTGATTCTGTGACATAAAGAATGTCGTAAGCAATGTACATCCTCTTTCTTAGAAATATAATTTATTTAAGGACTCGCAGCTGCTTTTTTTCGAGATTTGATTCTCAAAGACGTCTTATCATACAATTTTCTTGCGTTTTTGTTAATCGCGTTCCAGTCATCGACCAATTTGTTTTTGGAATATCCTTCAAAAGTGTCCCTGCCTGTTTGGTAAGCTATCGAAAAATCAAAAGCCAAGTCTGGCAAAGATGAATAATCCCCTTGTATTATTGATGCCAATCCGCCTAATGTTTGTAAGCCATAAATTGTCATTCCCGCCAAATTAACCGTTCTTGTGAACAGGCTGTTCCTTATTTCCGGCGAGAGTCTTCCGGCCAGATTGAGCAATCCGAATCCTATCGCTGCGTACGGGTTTGCAGAATCGGCAATTGACTCCAAAAAAGGCCTTGTTTTTACAGGAAGCAATCCAAAAGTGCCCCTAATAACGCTGGGAACAATTATGTTTGCGCCGTATATTCCAAGCCTTATCTTGTCATTTCTTTCCATAAGGCGGAAAAAATAGCCGGGCTTTTAAATCTTTCTATTTGTTACCACTATTTAGTTAAGTGATATCTTCAAAACCGCTTCTCCAATCCTTTCTGCTTCCGATTGACTTTTAGGCTATCGCAGCAAAAAGTCAGAACCATTTGCTAAGACCTTTTTGCTTTCTTTCCTCTTCAATCTCCCTAAGCCTTGACAATTGCTTTTCAACTCTATCAAGCGAGAAGTCATGGTCGTCAACAAGTATCTCCTTTATCCTTTTTTCGTTGATTTTTCCGAAATCCAGCTCGAAGTTCTTGACATCCGGCTTGTGGAACAATTCAAAAATCTCCTGCCAGTCAAACCTGTCCTCGTCTGGCAAACTTAACAACTGCTCTTCAACGCTCTTGAATATGAGAACAGGCTGCTTGTATTTCTTGACTATTTGAAGCGCCTTTTTCTGGCCTATTCCCGGAATGCCTTTTGGATTGTAGTCTGTTCCGACAAGAATCCCCAAACAGATAAGCTGGTCAAGATTTATTTCCAATGAATTAAAAACTCTGTCAAGCTCAATAATTTCCGGCTTTACCTCCACATACCCGGAGTAAGTTTTTCTCCTTCTTGACATTGTCAGGTTTCTTATAAGCTTGGGAGCGCCGAAGAGAAGAGAATCGTAATCCTGGCTTGCAGCGGCGAAAACCTCTTTCCTCACCTTCGCCAAATAAGCGGCTTCAGACTCTCCTTCGCTCGGAGCCTGAATTACCGCAATGCCCATTGCCTTGAGAAGTTCTTTGCTCTCGGCAATCATCTCTTCGTTCAGCCTAATCATCTGGGAACTGTAACGTTTCATTGCATCAAAGTCTTCTGCCTTTTTTGCCTCTTTGTATTTTGTTTCGGCTGCGTCTCTGAAATCTTTTCTTATGTCGTGTGTTTTTCTCTTCAAATCCGGAGGAATGCCGTCAAATACATAAACAAGCCTCAATCCTTCCGAAAGGAGATTTATGTTTCTGTAGAATATTCCTGACAGATGGCTTGTAATTCTTTTTTTGGAGTCCATCAGCGGAATTCCATCAGGCTGCCTTATCGTGGTTAGGAATTGATAAAGCGTGTTAAACGCGTCAACGCAGACTATCTTTCCCGCCAGTTCATGTATCTCGATTTCCCTTCTTGGAATGATTTCGTTTATGCTTAGTCCCATGGCACAATAAGGTTTGAGAAATATAAAAATTAATCTATTGTGGTCTTCTATCTGCATTTTTCCATTATTTCTCTCAAGCTGCATGGATCTTCATCACCCATCTTCCTCTTTAAGTCTCTTATGACAAATTTAAGGTATTGCTCCGTTTCATCCCTTCTCATCTTTCCGGCGTCTTTTTTAACAGGGTAGCTAAGCCTTTTCAGGTCGGCAAGCCTTTTTCTTATCTGCTTGGAAGTTGGGTCCCTTCCCTTTTTTGAACCTGGAAATGGCATCAAAGCCACCGTAACAAGGTAAGCCATCTTATCCTTTCCCATATTTTTATATGCAATTTCCCTAGCGGTGTCCATAAAATTGTTGAACATAACACCCACATAGTAGTCCCTCATCTCATAAACTCTTGCGCATCTTTTGGGAAAAATGCCGATTAAAAGTCTTCTTTTTTTGTCTGCATCCAAAACATAGCTTCTGTTTAACCTGCTGCCTTCCTCAAAAAACCCCATATATGTGTCATTAGAAACTCTCTTCTCCAATCCCATTGTCTTAAGTTAGAACAAGCCTTTCAGATAAAGAAACTCCTTCCAAGGGATATATCACTGCTTTATCATCTTCAAAATCAATTCCATAATGTGATGGGCCAAGGCATTCCCGAAGATTATTGCGTGCATCTCCAAGTAAAGCCTCTGGAGAAACATCCTCATCCAAGTCATAAACCCCCTTATCTGTATAAACAGCCCCGCCAAAAGCGTATTTTCTGGTTACCCGTATGCCGATAGGCGTTTCATTTGAAGAAATACTGAGGACTACCCCTATGGACTTTTCAATAGCTAACCTTATTGCAACATCCCTTACCAAATCATTCAGCGTTTTCATGTTTTAACCCCTGTTTATTTGATTAATGGCATCCTTTTTCTTTTTGAATATATTCATAATATTTAAATGGATCATCTTCTCTTTTGGGTTTTATTTCTTTTGGATAGGATTTTTTATCCCAAAATCCAAGATTTTCTGGAAAAAGAGGTATAATGTTGTTTGAAAAACCAGGGTAAGTTCTACCAGCATACATTTCATATAACCCTTTTTCCTTAGGAATTTTTAAACTATCAACACCCCTTAATGCCATGTCAAATGAATAAACATCATTTAGAACCTCGAGTGAAAGCCCTGCCTTGCCCATAAATCCGCACAATTTTCTTAATTTATCTATTGTAACAATAACATCCATTGGATGTTCTTTACCAGATTCTACATCCATATAAAGAAGGGACAACTGCATCTGCATTTCTTCTGGCAAGTCGTATCTTGCTATTTTGGCTTCTGGCTTTGCAAACTGAAAGTTGAGAGGAAATCTTTCTTCAATCAAATCTTCTTCCATTTCATAAAGAACGCGGGTTCTATGAACAATTTCTCGCCCATACGCCTTTCCAGTTATCGGATTAATCTCGTTTGTAGCTTCTTTTTTTCTATTGGATGTTCTTCGGAATCTGAGCTGTCTTGCCATAACATTCCTGTCACTCTGAAAACCGGTTCTTTTGCCCAATCTTATTTCTGCTTCCATTTTTTTATTCACTTAATAGTGATAAAATAGTTTATAAACTTTTCTATGTGCTTTATCGAACAAACCAGCACAACCCTTTAATATCGTTGATAATTAAAATAATCATGAAAACAGACTTCATCCCCATAGATTACGATTATTTTGACTTCGAGGGTAGGAATTACGCGACGGTCATAGGCAGAAACAGCGAAGGAAAGAGGGTTTGCGTCATTGACTCGTGCGACGTTTTTTTTTGGGCAATATTAAAGGACGGCTTAAGCGACAAAAAGACGAAAAATCTCGTTGAAAAAATAGAAAAAATAGAGCTCGACACAAAAGGCAGGCAGACAAAAGTTGAAAAAGTTGAGATTCATGAAAAGAATTTTCTCGGGAAAAAAGTCAAGGCGCTGAAGATTTTTGCCACAAACTACAAGGACATGCACGACATAGCTGACAAGATGGGTTTTGAGGAAATAGAGAAGCGCAGGGGTTATGACCTTGGCTACATAACGCACTACATAATGGAAAAAAAGCTCGTGCCTTTGGGGTGGTATGAAATCACAGGAGAGATATTGAACAATTCACAGGAATTTGGCGGCATCGACTCTGTAATGGACGTTGATTTTTGCATAAAAGCGGAAAAGATTGAAAAAATTGCAGATAAAAAATTCACTCCTAAGGTTCTTGCCTATGACATTGAAACAGACGAGATAAAGATAGGCTCCGGGGAAATACTGATGGTTTCCCTCGTGTCTGAAAGCTTCAAAAAAGTCATAACATGGAAGCACAAAAAATCCTCTGAATTCAAAGAAAAAACCCCTGTAGAATATGTCAAGGATGAGGAAGAGCTTCTGGAAAAATTCACGGAACACGTTAGGAAAATCTCCCCTGACTTTCTTGTTGGCTATTTTTCCGACGGATTTGACCTTCCTTATTTGAAGGCAAGAGCTGAAAAGTTAGGCGTTAAATTGCCTTTAGGACTGGACGACAGCCAGCCAAAGTTTTCTCGAGGAGGCTTCGCGGGAAAAACAACAGGAAGAATAAAGGGAATAGTGCATTTGGACATTCTGAAGTTCATAAGGACCGCATATTCGCAATACATGCAGTCGGAGACATTGTCGCTGAACGAGGTGGCAAACGAATTTCTTGGGGAAAAAAAGAAGGATTTTGAGTTCAAGCATTCCTCAAAGATGATGGATGATGAATGGGAGAGGTATTTCGAATACAACCTCCATGATTCCTATTTGACATTAAAGCTATTTGAGAAGTTTTGGCAGGACATGATGGAATTTTCAAAAGTGACTCAGGAGCCGGTTTTTGACATATCCAGGGCAGGGCTCTCAAGATATACCGAATCATACATAATGCACAATCTCCATAAGTTCAACGAAATACCTGAAAAGCGCCCGACATATGATGAAATAGCAAAAAGAAGATATGTGAGCGTTGAAGGGGCTTTTGTATTTGAACCGACGCCGGGCCTTTATGAGAATATTGCAATGTTTGACTTTACATCAATGCATACAAGCATCATAATAACGCATAATCTTTCGAGATCAACTCTTCTTGAAAAAAAGGAAAAAAACTCTTATGAGTCGCCGGAAATAAGCGAAGGAGAAAGGAAAGTGAGGTACTATTTTACAAAAAAACCCGGCTTTTTCCCGGAATTGATGGGGGAAATTTTTGAATTGAGAAAAAAAGCAAAAGAGGAGTACAAAAAAAATCCCGACATATTCACAAAAGCGAGAAGCAATGCCTTCAAGGTTCTTTCAGCCTCGGCGCACGGTTATGTCGCATTTTTCGGAGCGAGGTATTACAGCCACGAGGCTTCGGCGTCAATACTGGCCTTTGTAAGGAAATACAACAAGGAAACGATAAAAAAGGTTGAAAAAGCCGGGTACAAGGTGATTTTTGGCGATACCGACTCGGTTGCCTTCCTAATGGGCAAAAAAAGCAAGGGCGACGTGAAAAAGCTTCTGGAAAAGCTCAATGAGGAACTGCCAGGAGTGATGCATCTTGAACTGGAGGATTTTTACAAAAGGGGCTTGTGGGTGACAACAAGGGCGGGAAACATAGGGGCAAAAAAGAAATACGCGCTAATAGACGAGGAAGGAAAATTAAAAATAAGGGGCTTTGAGACTGTAAGAAGGGACTGGTGCGGCTTGGCAAGAAAGGTCCAAAACAACGTTATAAGGCAGATTCTCAAGGATGGAAATGAAAAGGCGGCTGTTGCATACATCAAGGAAACAATAAAGAAGATTAAAAGAAGGGAAGTGCCAAGGGAAGACCTGATAATTAAGACCCAGCTGAAAAAGCCGATATCAGAGTACAAATCAATTTCCCCCCACGTAATTGCCGCAAAAAAAATGCATGAAGCCGGCATTCCAATAAGCGACGGGAATGTCATAGAGTATTATCTTGCCGAAATGCCCGGAAAAAAGAAAAATCAGCTGATAAGGGACAAGGTAAAAATACCCTCTGAAAAAGGGGAATACGACATTGAGTATTACCTAAAACACCAGGTATTGCCCGCGGTGGAAAACATACTGCAGGTCTTCAATGTGGATATCAACGAGGTCATTGACGGTAAAAAGCAGACAACCCTTGGGGATTTCAAAAGGAAATAAAAGGGGATTAAACAGCTAAGGATTCCAGATGCTTCCCTTCTGAGACTTTCGCCATCTTTGACATATTCTCTGAGGATTTTGCATCCCCCAATTCCTTATATATCTCTGATGAAATTCCAAAATATATTGATGCTAATAGAAAATCTCCTCTGCGAAAATCTCCTCTGCCAAATGCGGCAAGAGTTTCTGCAGCACCTTTACATTCGGAAACACCATACTCTTCAATTACACTTCCCATAATCTCAAAGAATAAAAAAGATATATAAATATTGCTGTGTTTTGCTTTTCTGATGGCAAAAAAAGAGGCGCACAATAAGTATTCCAGAAGGGAATTTTTGAAACAGCTTGGTTTAACAGGATATTTTCTTGGAACAAGAGCAGGGATAGGGGGTATCGCAGGAAAATTGATTGATGACGGAAAGAAATTTTATGAGGAAACCATTCACCAAAGCGGCATAAGGCCTTTTTTTGACAGGTTAAGAAAATCCCAAAGGGAAAAAGAGAGGGAAAAAACCATTTCAGACAAAGTTTTGGGGGTTGTTTACCAAAGACCTGTTGAGTCCATGACTGCCGCCGGACTTGCAGCGGGAAGCTTTGCAGCTGCGGCAGATTACGCAAGAAAAGGCAATGAGAGGAAAATTGCAAATGCCCTGGATTCGGTAAATGCCATTGAAGCGAGATTGACTGCGCTTGAAGAGCAATATTTTTCAAGGGAGGAGCACGGCGTTGAACTGATTCTCGCGGGTTTTGTGGGGGTGTTTTTGGCGTTTTTTCTCAAAACCCTCAGCTCTTACAAAACAGGACTTGCTGTCTCCGAGCTTGCAAATTTAAGGGAGCCTGGAATTGTGGGTTTGATGATTGTGTTCTCTATGCTGATTTTGGCTTACGGCTTGTTCAAGAAAAGAAGCAACAAAATCTTAAAAGAGCAGGTTGCATTGAGAAAGAAGTTGATTTTGGGAAATTAAAATGACACATTACGAGCCAAAGCCTGCTTTTTTGGACAGGATGAAGGCAATTCTTGGAGAGGAATTTGAAAATTACGAAAAATCCCTAAGTCTAAGGTCATTGAGTTCTATTCGCATAAACACCTTGAAAATATCTCCTGAGAAATTAATTCAAAGATTGGGAGAAAGATCTTGGAAAATAAGCCAGCCTTTCAACGATTTTCCCGAGATGGTGATTGTTGAAGGAAAATATGCCAATGGAAAAAGGTCTGACGACATAAGCGGGATAAATGACGAGAAAAAAGATGCTTATGCCAACAGCCAATATGTGAGCGATAGCGAGCGAGTATTGCTTGATTTGGAACCTGGGGAGATAGGAAGAAGCATGGAGCATTTGTTGGGATATTATTACGTCCAGGACATTTCAAGCATGCTCCCGGCACTGTCTTTGAATCCCGAAGAAAATGAATTGGTGGTTGACTTGTGCGCCGCTCCTGGAAGCAAGACAAGCCAGATGTCCGCGATGATGAACAACAAAGGAACGCTGATTGCAAACGACATCAGCATTGGAAGGATAAAGATTCTCGCGTCAAACCTTGAAAGATGCGGCTCAATGAACGCGATAATAACGAAAAGCCATGCTGAATCTCTTTGCAGGAAAATGCGGCTTCAGGGGTTTAAAGTCGATAAAATCCTTGTCGACGCGCCGTGCTCCGGAGAGGGGACAATAATAAGCAGCAAAAAAACAGCGTTGATGTGGAATCAGAAGAGAATAACTGTTTTGTCAAGGATGCAGAAAATACTTGTTGAGAAAGCGTTTGAACTGCTTAAAGAAAATGGAACAATGGTTTATAGCACGTGCACCCACGCTCCGGAAGAGAATGAGGAAGTCATTGATTTTTTGCTGGAAAAATTCAAGAATGCAAAGCTGGAAAGCGTCACAATTCCGAAGGAAATGAAATTCCGTCATGGGCTGAATAAGTGGAAAGATAAGGATTACTCAAGCGAGGTTGAAAAATGCGTCAGGATTTATCCCCAAGACAACAAAACAGAAGGTTTTTTTATAGCGAAAATCAGGAAGGTTTAATGAAATTAGAAAAAGTCTTTATATTGGGTAGTGCTGGTTCTGGGAAGACAAACTTAGCCTACAAATTATCTAAAAAGCTTAAAATTAAGATTTTTGAATTGGACAATATTGTTTTTGATTTAAAAAAATATATTCGTTTAGAAGAAAGTGTGAGGGATAAACAATTAAAGACAATTCTAAAAAGAAAGAGATGGATAATAGAAGGAGCATACTCAAAACCTTGGGCATATCCAATAATGAAAAAGGCTGATTATATTTTAATTTTAGATGTAAAGCCGATAATCGCCAAAAAGAGAATTTTTTTAAGATATCTAAAAAATAAAATTGTTAAAAGTAGAAGACCAGAAAGATTAAAGGACCTTATAGAATTGTTTGGTTTTATAGATAAAAGTGATTTAAAAATAATTGTTAAAAAGATTAAAAGAATTAATAGAAATTACAAAAATAAGATTGTTATACTAAGAAAAAAACAAATAAACAATTTTATCAAAGATTTAAAATGAAAAAGCAAACAATAGTAATAAACTCGGGCTACTTTGACCCGTTGCACAAGGGGCATATAGAATGCATGAACCTCTCAAGAAAGATCGGGGATAGGCTTGTCGTGATGTTGAACAACGACCATCAATGCGTTTTGAAGAAGGGCAAGCCGTTCATGTCCCAAGAAGAGAGAAAAGATATCTTGGAATCGCTAAAGCCTGTTGATGAGGTTTTTATTTCCATAGACAAGGATAAAAGCCAATGCGAATCCTTAAGATATCTGGCAAAAAAATACAAAAATTGCAATCTGATTTTTGCAAAGGGCGGTGACAGGTTCAGCAACGAGATTCCCGAGGCAAAGGTTTGCAAAGAGCTTGGTATAAAAATTGTTGACGGGCTTGGGGAAAAAATCCAGTCGTCTTCATGGCTTATAGAGGAATCAAGAAAAAATGGCAATAAAAATCCTTAATCGCAAGGAAAAAAAAGAAATGGAAAATATGCTCGATGAGCAGTTTGGCATAAAGGAGATTCCTGGAGAAATAATTGCAATAGGAAAGGAAAGACTGTTTTTGTTTACCAGAAACTTGAGCAGAGAAGATATAAAAAAACTCGAGGACATAACTGTTGTGGAAAGGGTTGGCGCTTATTTTGCAAAGATAATTGAAAACAAAAAAGGCGAGAAGATGGTAAGATTAAGCATTGAAGGCTCCCAAATTCTGAAAGATCAAATAAAGAAAAACATCCTTGAGATTTCCGACAAAGACGCCGAAGAGTGGATGAAGGGGCATGAATTGTACATAAAAACAGGGAAAAGGGAATTTCTGATAATCAAAAACAAAGGGGATTTTCTCGGCACTGGAAAAGCCTCCGAGGAAAAGGTTGGAAATTTCATCCCGAAAAACAGGAG
>CAYXIC010000012.1:0-14755 GCA_964465625.1 Candidatus Woesearchaeota archaeon | reverse complement strand
ATATCCAAAAAATCAGTCGTAATCTCCGCAGCCGTTGTGTCTGCGTAGAGAGCGTCATTGTCAACATTATACCCATCTCTTTTGGCATCAAACATCCCCCAGCTTCCTGTAGAGCTTGACATTTTCACTATCACTAACGCCGGGCGGAACCCGCACCAGACGAACGGTCCATCCGCAGCGCCGTTTCCTGTATATGAACCAAATCTTGAGAAGCCAGGAACTTCGGCGAACAGGTAGGCGACATAGTTCTTCAAGTTTTCATTAATAGCAACACTCGTGCCAACGGTAAAAACGCTGGAAGTCGGATCAGTATCATTCCAGATATTTGATTGGGTAGTTGTTGCATTGTTGAGGTCAAGCGACAAGAATTTAGTGGCCGCCGCTGTAATAGAAGCATGGTAAACGCTCCAGTTGTCAGCATCGTTCAAGTCTTTTACAGCCATGAACTTAGGCACGGCACCAAGGCTATGGCTTATTGTCCTATTTGCTCCGTTTCCAGTGTAAGTCACGATATCAAAACCTGCGGTTGCTGATTCATCCCAAACCCAAGCAACATTTGGACTTGATGAAGCATTGTAATTGCTGTCTGTTCCAACTGTAAATCCAGCAGCATCAAAACTTTTCACACCTTGAGCAACAGTGCTTTCTGCATTAGTACTGTCTGAATTTATTTCTTTCGTCGCTCCCCTCACAGAATCTGTCAAAACATGCTCAACTGCTGTATCACGGTCCTTAATCCACACCAAATCCGGCTGGAATGTTGAGTTTCCTGTAAGGACTATGGAGTTTGAGTTTCCCGTTCCAGTGAATAGCTGTGACTGGAAATACTTGCTGGGGTCTTTTATTGTCGGCGCGGAAAGGTTGGCTGTGTGAAGGGTTTTGTAGTTCGTGTCCGTTGGGGCGTATCCACCCTGACCGAAATCAGCCGTGACGTTGGTCGAGAACAGGTCCACGCAGATTTTCCACTCGCCGGTCAACCCAGTGGCAAGGTTTCCTTGGCTAGTACCGTTCTTCCTAAATGACAGGTTCCCTGTGGCCGCGTCCCATTCCAATTCAATCACGTCACCCGTTGTGAAGGTGGCCCCGTAGGCAGAGTTAGCCGACGGCTCAAATTTACGGCCATCGGCACCATACGCATAACCAACCCCTCCTGACCCCATAGGCGTCACAACGTCGTCAGTATTCCAAGGAACAATGCCGATACGCGGGTATTCATTACTAACCGCGCCGACTGTAAATTTGGCTGCCCACTTCCCGCTGGCGGGAAACACCATCGTCGCCGCAGCCAAATCCGTTGCGGCGGTGCTGCTTGCCCCCGTCGCCTTCAGGTTTCCGTCCGCCTTAGTCGCGGTAAAAATATCTACAGTTGAAAATGTCGCGTAATTCCCCACATTACTGCTGGCAATGTCCGTCGGGCTGTCATTCATCTTGTCTGTTGAAGCAAGACCACTTGGCGTGAAATCGTTGTTGTTTCCAGAAACGTCGTTTCCGAGGTCAGCGCTGTTTGCGAAGTCAAGGCGGAAGCCATGATTTCCATAGGTTAAGCCAGAAATATTCTTTGGTCTCCAAACTCCATTGCTGTCAAATTCCCCAAAGCTATCCGGACCAAGAGACTGTCCGTCGCAGAAAGCCACTTCTGCCATGTATCCGTCAAAAGGTTCGCTGTTGTCATCTCTCGCCCCTATACTGTGTAGGGCTGCTGTGTTGAATGTAAGTGGTGTGTCGTTCTGAGCCGGTTGTGTCTGGGTGTCAAACGCTGTGATTTGAGCCCCGTTGACGTACAGCCTAAGCCTGTCGTTGGCGGTGGCTTGGGTCGTGTCCACCCGCCAGACAATGTGATACCATGCGTTTGGGTCTCTGAACACCTGCGTGGTCAACAGGCCTGACACACCATCATCCCACCTGACGTTCAGCTTGTCGCTGGTCACAATGAATTCTAGGCGTTCTCGGCCCAGGTTGGAAGAGATGATTTGTTGCGCCGTCCCTAGGTTGGCCCGCTTCACCCAAGCGCTGAATGTCCAAATTTTGTCGCTGCTTGCGGCACCAGAAAAAGTCCTATCAAGATTTGCGGTGTCATCATCGTTGAACCTCAAGGACTGCGAGATTTGGTGTCCTGTTGAAGAAGTGCTTCTGAAACCGTACCACGTAGTGCCTCCATCAGTGGTTATGAAAGTCAGAACATCAACGCCTGAAGAATTTAGCGTCGGAGCGCTTCCATTTGGCCAGTCGACAGACGCAGGCCATGTGACTGTCTGGCTTCCTCCATTGGTAAGTATCAGCGTAAAGCTCCCTGCTTTTCCCGATGCAGGGGGATTGCTGAAGGTAAATGTTGTCGCACTTGTGTCAACTGTTCCAGTCACGATGTTTCCCAATGTCAAGTCAATGTCCTGCGTCCCACCTCCAATTGAGCCTATCGCGTTGACACTCTCGGAATAATTCTTGAACTGGGCTTTGTCAACTACGCTCTTCCCGCTAACAAAAGGAATTTTTGACAGCGCCACTAGGGAAATTCCCGTCGCTCCCGCAAGAATTCCTTTTTTCAAAAAATTCCTTTTTTTCAAATCGGTTTTTTCTTTTTTGTTTTTTATGTTTTTCTTAATGGTCATTTTAAGTTGCCGCTTGCGCGAACGTTATTTTTGATAATGATTGATACCTATGTCGTTATTTCCTGAACAGACTGATAACCAAAAACTTTTATTCTCTTTTTTGAAGTGAACAATTTTTCTAACATTTGTGATAATGATATAACTACTTTTTGTGAGTATATTTTTTATCTCCTTGACATTTTACTTCAACCCCGCCAAAACATCAACAACGCACTTGTCCTCATTGCAGGATTCCATTGATTTTCCGATTATCGCGCCGAAATCGCTTATCGTCGCTTTTTCGGCGTAACCAGGAACATTTGAGCTTGTCAGCAAATTAAATCTCTCAACAGGACCTATGACCTTTACAGGAACAACGCCTACCAAACCGACAGCATATGCCTGCTTGAATCCAAGGTTCCTGCCAATGATTGAAGGATTCATGCTCACCGCTCCCACAACAGAATTATCAGCGCGTTTTTGGCACTTGCTTATTTTCTTCTCTGCGTCAAGGCAGACAACATCTCCCCTTTCCAAATCAACATCCGAGGCAAAAAGCTCCGCATAATCCGCCTGCTCAAACGTCAGGTTTCCGCCGATTGAGACATTTCCCGTGACGTTAAGGCTTCCAAGTATGTGAAGCGTGCTGTTTGGAACGGTTGTGTTTATTCCCGTCCTATTTGAATTGGCGTTGAAGAACAACCCTCCTGCGTTGAAAGTCTGGTTGAAAGCCCCGAACGAATTTGCGGAGTCTGTCTTGGCCAGAGAGCCGTTCGCCAGATACTGGAGGCTTACGGAAAGATTTCCGGCGGAAGAGTAAACCGTGTCGGAAAATATCGGGAAGTTGAAGTTGAACCTGTCGGCAGAGCTGTCCCAAAGAATCACTGCATTGATTATGGGAGTCCCTCTCTCAAAAACCAGCGAGGCATTCAGCAAGTCGTCGCCGGTGTTGTTGGTGTGTATCGTGAACGTGTCGAAGTTTGTTCCCGATATGTTCACCTCTCCCGCGGCGATGGAATTCGCGTTGAGATTGTCTACGTATGCCACCCTCCACCTGTTGGCGCTGCTTCCAAGGTCTCTCGCGTTGTCATAGGGTATGAGGTGCGAATTGAGGTATGCATTTGCGGTTATGTTGTCCGTGTTTGCGTTTCCCAAAACAACATTTCCGTCAACAGCCAGGCTTCCGTTTATGTAGGCGTTTCTTCCCAAAGACAAATCCCTGAATCTCGACGTGGAGTTTCCAAGGTCAAAGAAATTGTCGAATGTTGCATGCGGAGTCAAACTGCCGTTTATGTTGAGGCTTGTTATGTTCAAAGAGGTGATGTTGTAGACAAAAATAGTCTGCGCGAACAAGTTTCCTCCGGAAATTGTCAACCCCGAGGATTCCCATCCACCGTTGAAGTTGAACGTGCCGAAGACAGAGGTGTTAAGGGGCAGAAAGAATGTGGAATTATAACCGTCAAGTGTGTCCGATTGATTTGCTATTCCCAAGAACCACGACGCGCTGACATTGCTTGTCGCAGTGATGTATGAAGAACTGATGTTGAAGTTCGTCAAAACAATGTTCGAGTCGTTTTTGATTCCTTGTGCGGAGATGTTCTTTGCGTCAAATACATACGGGACCCTCGCTATCTTCACAGTGTCCTGCAACGTGCTGTTTCTGAAGTAGCAAAGCCAGTACTGAATGTCGTAGTCCAGCGTTACATTAGGAAGGTACATGTTGATTATCCCCCTCGTGTCCGTGTCGATTGTCGTGGAGTTTGTATAGAGAATGCTTGCCATATCCGAACAGTTTGAGGAATTTGATACATTAAAAACAAACGCGTATGTTCCCGTCAGAACGCTTCCCGAGGAGTTTGTCACCTGAATTGTCAAATGCAAATCCTCTGTTATGCTGTCCGCAGAAACAAACCCCACAACGAACAGCAAGGTTAAAACTAATAAAAATCGTGCCTCTTTTCCCATGAAGGCTTTAGAGGAAAGAAATTTATAAATATTGTGTGTTTAAAGGAAATTAAGAAAATTTAAATACGGGAAAGATGCTTTTTCCTTCGTGAGCCTGTAGCTCAGCCCGGTTAGAGCACTGCTCTTATAGGAGCATAATCCAAAGAAAAGGATTATGATTCACTGGATTCGTGAAAGTCTAAGTGAGGCAGGGGTCCGAGGTTCAAATCCTCGCAGGCTCATGGGTTTCTTTTTTAGAAAAAAAGAAACTACACTGGTAGAAAAAACTAAGGTTGCTGAAGAAATTTATTTCAGTCGCAGGCTCATGGGTTTTTCTTTTGGAAAAAGAAAAGCTACAATGTAAAAGAAAACTATGATTGGTTGCGGACGAATTCAGGAGAATATCTTTTCAACATTCTTATACGCAAATTTTTCCTGGACACTGGGATTTAAACGGCCTATGAAAGCCCTGGAATAATCATTAAGAGTCAAGGCAACTTCCTGGTCCAAAGACCAATTCACGCCAACACCCCTGTCAGTATCCCACAACACCTGATCGGGATGATTTTCTATAAACTGCTTCCAGGTTCCAAGGTCTTTCTCAAGCAGCGGTTCATAATCCCCAAAATGCGCAATAAATTCCTCTTTGCTCACTCCCGGCCGCATTAGGAACACGTCACCATAAAGCTCATCAATTCCATAATAAACATTCGGATGGTTTTCTAAGATTTCCTCAACGTCCTTGAGTGTTTGTTTGCAACCGGCACATTGAATCAGCTGGTCCCCATGCCAAATAAAAGTTATATCTGGATTGTCGGCCAAAACTTCTTCAAATGCCTCTTTCTGGCCTTCACCCAAATGAAAGTAGACAACCAAGCCGGATTCCCTCACAACAGGATAAATTTCCAAAAGTCTTTTGGAATTTGGGGGAAGCGGAGATGCTCCTCCACTACGCCCATACAAACCGATTTCCCCATATCCCCGAAACAAATCTGGATAAACGCTTAACATTCCCTTTAATGTCGTCGCGTCAACGGTTGACGAGCCTTCGGGGCTATTATCGCTGTCAGGAGGCATAATAAATGGGATAAACCTACCTGGATATTTTTCCATGGTTTTATTAACCACATCAATTGATTGCCTGATTATGGGATCCCACACAGGAAAAAACGCCAGAGCCTTGCTTGTTCCCTCATAATCCATCATGCAAACCCAGTCGCCAATGCTAAACTCGTCGCCCAGGTTGTCTCCGTCTGCTTCGGAACCCGGTCCGCCATCCGGCAAGCTCATTATATGTATGTGCGCATCTATCATTGGTCCCTTATAATCCAAACTGGAAAAATTTCTCAGAGGCGGTTTCGGGCATTCCTTATTTTCTAGGGCATCATCAACAAGCTCTCTCCAGTACTTCTCCTCAAAGGTTTCTTCAGGAATTTGTTGGGCAGGCTCGGCTTGAATGTCTGACCCGCTATCCTGAACATTCAGCTCCTGATTCCTCTCTTTATTGCTCGGCATAAAAATCACAAATGCAAGAATTAAAAAAGCAGCTAAAAAGGCCAATATAAGGCCTATTTTTTTCATTTAATTTTATAAGAATCCAGATATATAAAGTTGGTCATTTCTTACGTTTTCCGGCGGGAATTTGAAAAAACAAAAACATTTTAAAACGCCAAATGCTTTCTGCTAAAATGTTCATAGGTAATTACCAGGAAATGTGGCGCCAGGGCGCAATGGAATGGCCGCAGTCTTTTCTTGGAATAGGTTTTTTGATCGCGCTTGGAATATTGATGGTTTTGATTGCCATTGCAATATACATTTACTTCGCGCTTTCATTGATGACCATCGGAAAAAAACTCAGGTACAAAAAATCGTGGCTCGCCTGGATTCCAATAGCAAACATTTCCATGGTTCTGCAATTGGGAAAATTCCACTGGGCATGGGTGTTCCTTATTTTGATCCCTATTGCGGGGTGGATTGCGCTTTTCGTGCTGTTCATAATATCAATGTGGAGAATCTTTGAAAAAAGAAAGTATCCCGGCTGGTTCAGCCTTTCAGTTATATTCCCGTATTTCGGCGGCATACTTTACCTAGTCGCCATGGGCTTTGCCGCGTGGAGCGACAGAAAAACAAGGCTGAGAATTTGAGGTAATTTTAAAAACTGAATTCTGCATTTATTTTTACAGCCTTACTTTGGTCAAGCCTGGACGAAGTAGGGTGAGTGTCAACGAGCCCCGATAGTTTAGAGGCCAAGAATGCGGCCCTTTCAAATGACGGCTTAAGCCGGCGTTTGTTGAGGAAACCTTGTTTCCGATTCAGCGAGCGATAAATTCGCGCATGAAGCACGGCCGTGACCCGGGTTCGAATCCCGGTCGGGGCGTGTCCCTACATTTTAAACGAAAACAAGAAAATATGTAAATTTGTAGGGGTATACCCTCATCATAATTATAAGGAAGAAGCCCAAAGGGAAAATCCCATTACAAGGCATTGCAAAAGGATGAAAAAGGCTTTGTTTCTTAGAAGATATTTAGCTGTTCACAAAAAAAGATATGCTAAATAATATGTTATCCCTTATTTCTCTTTTTTCTCTTAATAATATAGGAAAGAAACGCGATGACGATTAAGGCAACCAAAATAATTCCATATTGTGCAACAGGACCAAGTCCTGCTGAAACCGTTTCCCTTGAGGGATTGTTGATAAACGCTTCATGATTGAGAAAAATTAGCTTGTTTATCATTTTTTAATTTAATAACTTTCATCTACTTAAATCCTGCAAACAACCCCTTCCTTTATGCTTTTTGTTATCTTGAAATTTGCAAAGCCCAACATTAAAATTGCTAATATGGACAGTTCCAACCCTCCGAGTGGTAAAGAAGCTAAAAAGGCTGTTCCAATTCCCAAAACAGGCAGAATACCCATTGCGCATGCGGGGCATCCCGGAGCCAAGATGCCGAGGAATATTCCTGTTGTTCCGAAAAAGCCCATGGTTTTTCCCGATGCTTTTTTAATCATGTTTGCCCTATACAAAATTAAGCTTGTTAACAATCCTAAAAAAACCGTGATTACCATCAGGCTGATAAAAGAGCTAAAGAATATCCTTTCCTTGAAATCCAGGACAAAGGTGGAAAAAAGTTTTGCAAAGCCAAAGAAACCCAAAAGCCTGTAGGCCGATAAAATTGAATCATAGCTTGCAATTACAACGTTTAAAACATAAAATACAGCCATTACCAAAACAGCCAATGAAAGATATTTCCAATTGCTGAAAACGTCTTTCCATACTGAAAAAAAGTCGTTAATTTTTTCCAAGTTATTTTTAGTCTTCATTTTCCAAAATTTTAAATCCCCCCGTGTTGGCCCGGAGGAATTCTTTCGGGGCCTTTGTTGGCATAGCGTTGTGTAAAATCACTGACGCGCTGCAAATCATCAGCGTCAATGGTTTTGTCTTCTAAATTAAAGGCGTCCAGGCGTCCCCAAGCGGCAAGAGCTATGTCCTCGTTATTTGCATCCCGTTGAACTACCACTGTAAACGCGCCGGTAACATCCCTCAATTTCTCTGCTTCTTCGCCAATGCGGGGATGATAAGATATCAGTACAAGGCCGTGCTCTAAACTATGTATTAAATACCTATCTTCGATTAAATTCTCGCGAAAACCGGGGCGGGCCGGAGTGCCATAATGCGGTCCCGATGTCGGCGGATTTGAATTGTATTCGGCAGAAGACTCAAAACCAACAGGTATATGATCGCGACTTGCCAGGACAGGAACAGCTCTGCTAAAATCTTCCCCTTCTGGCGCGCTGCCCTTTATTAGCATGTAAGTCCCGAAAACTAAAAGGGCGATAACAACGACAAAAATCCCCCAATTCCTTATTTTTTTGACGGGCAAAGATCTTTTTTCTTCTCTTGACGGTTTTGTTGAGTGCTTCGCAGAATTGTGCATGGCTAGGCTTTCCCCATCCTTAAAGGTTCTATTGCAAATTTCGCATCTTGCTTTTTCGGGCATTTTTCTAGTTCTCTTCTTTAATTAAAAAAAATAAATAAAATAAATAAAATTCAAGCCAATTGTGCCTCTATGACTTGTTTGAACGCGTCAAAAGGATATGCCCCGCTTAAAGGAACCCCATTGATTACAAAGTAGGGTGTTCCTTGTCCTCCTGCGGCTGTCGCATCGGACAGGTCTTTTTGGACCTCATTTCTGAATTTCCTGCTGTCAACACACTCATCAACATTGTATCCTATGTTCTTAAGCCATGACTTGACGTCATCTATTGTAAATTGCGCTGTGCTTGTTACCGGCCCTTCACGGCTTCCGCTATCCAAAATATTTTGCTGTGCAAAAATCTCATCATGTGCCTTCCAAAATGCGTCTTCCCCGTATTTGTCCCTTGCACATTCAGCCGCTTCAGCAAACCTGTCTGCCTGCGGGTGCAGGCTCGTCAAAGGAAAATCCCTGTAGACAAGCTTGACCTTTCCCGTGTCAATATATTCTGATTCTATTGACGGCAAAGTCTCTGTCCAGAATTTCCTGCAGAAAGGGCATTGAAAATCGCTGAACTCTATCATTGTCACCGGCGCATCCTCGCTGCCTAAAACAGCGTCGTCGTCAACGCTTGCGCTTACAACCCCTGGTTGCTGGGCTGGCTGAGTTCCGGTTGTTGTTACCTTTGTTCCAGGACCATTGCCGCTGGTAAACATAAAAACAGCCCCAATTACGACAACGGCAATTAGCAGGAATGTGCTATACTTCCACAAGTCCTCCTTTCTTATTTTCAAAGTTACTTCGTCACTCATTTTTACCTCCTTTCATTTTTATCATTGTTAATGGCCCGCGCCTTCAAGATGCCCTCCTCCTCCGCAAGCATCAGACAAGTCCCAAACTTCCGCCACTTGTTCGGCGGTAAATCCCTTTTCAGTTATCAAATATTTTGCCAGGCCTTCATAGGCATACCAATGCCAGCACTTGCAGCAGCAAGGTCCGCCCTCCATGGACATTTCCATTGCTCCGTCATAAATAGTTTGTTCTTCGCTTGTTAAAATAATATTTTTTTGGTAATCCAGTAGCTCCTTGGCTAAACCAACAGAAACATCATAAGGATCTGTGGGAATTTTTTCGTATTTTGAATATTTCTTTAATCCCTCAATCTGCTCCGAATATCTGTGAAAATCCATTGCAGAGCAGCAAGAGCCCTGAATTCTCGCATCGTCTGATAGGGAATCAACATAATTGAAAGTTCCGCCGCACGAATTCGAATTGGCGTTGCTTAAAACAGCAAATTTTGCTTCCAATGACTTTGTGTTTGGGCTTAAATCGCTTACATGAACGTTTGTTTTTGTGATACCAATCAAAACAATTCCCAAAACTAAGAGGATTGCCGGTAAAAAAACTATCGTTGTCTTTTTTATCCTGATTTCATAGTCAGACATGGAACATATGCGAAAAAACCCTTTATAAGCATAGCGTGAAACTAGTTTCAGTGTTATTTTAGAACTATTATATTGGTCATTCCCCTTCTCCTTCTTTCAATCAGGTTTTTTTGCTCAAGCTTGTCCAATATTCTTGTAACCTTTGCCTTTGGGAAATTGAAGTGCTCAACAATACTGCTTTGATAAACCCCGCCGTCCTCGTCCTTTTTTATCAAATAGAAGACTTCTTTTTCCTCTTTTGCCAAGTTGGTTAGGTCATATTTTTTCTGCTCAACAATTACTTCTGCTTTTGTCAACGACAAATAAAATCCTATTCCTGCCAAAAAGGCGGCAAATAATCCTATTATCAACAAAAAATTTTCGTGGCCTGCATATTCCAATTTGTACAAACAGGCTTCCATGGAGCAGGTGATCTCTTTCTGCAATGAGCAAATTTCAGTGCATATTTGAATGTTTTTTTCACTAATTGAATTATTTAAAATGAATATTGAAACAAGCACTATTGCGCTTACGACAAGTATTATGATTCCCAAATAGCGCGGCTTCATAATCAATCTATTAAATCTTTCTTAATAAAACTTTTCAAATTTTCTGCAGGATTTTCCAAAAGATATAAAAAGCCCTTTTTTCTTTACAATTTCAGAAAAGTAAAAAAAGACAAAATGTATCACAAGCAGCTTAAGGGTTTTTTTGACAGGAACAAGGGAAGCGTTTATTCAATATTCAGGATTGCCGTCGCATTGCTGTTCTTCCAGCACGGAGCGCAAAAGCTCTACGGATGGTTTGGCGGAACACAGGTTGAACTCATGAGCATCTTCGGACTTGCGGGCTTCATTGAATTCTATGGCGGAATACTTATCGCCATTGGACTATTTACAAGATACGCCGCATTCCTCTCGGTATGTAACATGGCTGCAGGATGGTTCATAGTCCACGCGCCGAGCGGATGGATACCAATATTGAACGGCGGAGAGTTGGCATTGATGTACCTTGTATCTTTCTTGGTGATACTTTTCTACGGTCCTGGAAAATGGGCATTGGACAATAAACTCTTTAAGAAGTATTGACTATGAATGAAGAGATAACAATAAAGAAGCAGGATTTGTGGAAATATTCTACATTTGTCCTAATAGCTGTTGTTCTTATTGCAGGTGTGTTTCTTTTCACTGGAAAATCCGGCACAGGAACTGCTGATTACGGAAACACGGGAGGGACAACAGGAAGTGCAACGATAAGCATGGATGTGTTTGAATCTGATTCAACTCTATACCCTTCGCTCGGCCCTGAAAATGCAGACACAGTTGTATTGGAGTTTTCTGATTTTCAATGCCCCTACTGCACTATGGCATCGGGATTGCCTGCATGGACAAGCCAATACCAAGCCCAATACGGTGATTTGATTGGCGCTGCAGAAAATCTGAAGGAATTAGCTAACAAAGGGGAAATAAGATTTATCTACGTATCAATGAGCTTCCTTGGAGCCGAATCTGTCTATGCTGCGGAAGCGGGATTGTGCGCGAACGAACAGGACAAGTTCTGGGAAATGCATGACAAGATATTTGGCGCGAGCACAGGACCTAGCGAAAACGACGGAAAATACACCAAAGACAATTTGAAGACACTGGCTTCCGGAATATCGGGATTAAACACGGCAAAGTTCAACGACTGCCTTGACAGCAGCAAGTATGTTTCGTCTGTCCAAAAAGCAGGTCAAGCAGCAGGCGCTGCTGGCGTAAGCGGAACGCCGACATTTGTGGTCAACGGGCAGAAAGTGCCTTCCTCTTGGGCCGCGATACAGGGCTATCTTTGATTGGTTTTTTATTTATTTTTCAGAAGCAATATCAATATTATAAAGTCATGACTTCCATAGGTCTGCTTATACATCAATTGCCCTCCCTCGACAATGCGTTTTACTTATATCTTAAATAAAAACAGCATTTCCACTAAAAAAATTTTAACAAAAACCATCAATTCCTAACGGCTTTTCATACTCTTCAGCTTCCTGTCAATGCACCATTCGTCATCGCCGCTGATGAAGACAGAGAAGGTCGCAAGCGCTATTCCCATGTCCCTTATTGCGACGTCATTGTAGCCAAGAGATATCGCTATGGCAAGCGTGTGGAGCGAAAGCAACAAGGCAGAAATCCTCGTGTAAAAACCGACCAAAAGGAAAACCCCTAAAATTATTTCAAAAAGCCCGTTGATAAAAAGTATCTCCCTTAAAGACAAGGGAACAGAGTAGGCAAAAGAGGGCACATAGCCCAAAAATTTCTGGTAGTTGAATATGCTCGTGTATCCGAACCACAAAAATACCGCGCTTAAAGAAATCCTCAAAAATATTGGGGCGTATTTTTTGTATTCCATTTTACTCAACAATCAGTGTTCCGCTCATGTCGCTGTGGCCCGAACCGCAGTACACGTTGCAGAAGAATGAGTATGTGCCTTTCTGGTCTGCGACAAACTGCACGGTTACTTCTTTTCCGGGTGACAAAGACTCGCTCACGCCGAATGTGGGGATGGCAAACCCGTGCTCTACGTCAACGCTTTCAATTTTCAAAATCACTGTATCGCCTTCGCTGACCGTTATTGTACTCGGGGAGAATTCCCATTTCTTCGCGACAATGTCAAACTCCTTTGTGGCTCCTTGGGAAGCTTGCTGGGCAGTTTCAGTGTTAATTTGTTCTGAAGCCGCCTGGCTGCCTTGCCCAGAATTTGTTATGCCGCTTGAAAATGAATCTGTGTTTCCTTTAAGGTTAAATACCAAAAATCCGCCTGCCAAAACCAAGGCGATAACCAAAAAAGTTATCCACAGGCCTGTTTTTTCCATAATCAAAAGATAAGAAATATTTTGTTTATAAGTTTTTTGTTAATCATACTTCTCAAAGAATATTCTTTCTCTGCCAACGCCGTTTTCCAGCAATTTTTCCCTTACAGAATCGACCATTTCCTTCAAGCCGCAGATGTAAAAATCCCCGTGGAAATTTTCAGGAATGTATTTTTCCAAAAAGTCCTGCACGTAGCCTTTATCCGAAAAATCTTTATTTTTTGGCTGGCTTAATATGTTGTGAAACTCAAAATTCTCGTGGCTTTCCCTTAATTCCAAGAACTCTTTTTCATAAAGAATCTCGCCCTCATTTCTGAATCCCTTTATCAGAATGGCTTTTTTCCCAAAACCGCTGCTGAACAGCGATGGAATCATGCTCATGAATGCCGTGATGCCTGTCCCGGAAGATATGAAAATCAAATCCCTGTTTTTGGAATTTTCATTTACCGCAAATTTTCCCAACGGCCCGAATAGCTCTATCCTGTCGTTTTTTTTCAGGGATTTTACGAATTCAGAGGTTCTTCCATTTTTATTCAGCTTTATGAAAAAATCCGCGTATTTGCCGTTGTTAGGAAAAGTCGCTATTGAAAACGGGCTTCTGTATTTTTTTCCTTCATGCGGAACGCTCAATGAAAGATATTGTCCAGGATTGAATTCAAAGCCTTCGGGAACAGCGACTGTGAGGTGCTTAACGTTAGGCGTTGCATTTTCAGATATCAGCAATTTTGATTCGAATATTTTAGGATTTATTTTGGGATTTTCTTTCTTTATCCATTCATATCCTTGTTTGTCAATTTTGTCAATAATCTCCTTTTTTCCCTGAATGACTATTTTGCCATTGTCCATCACAAAAACCCCGTCGGGACTCAAATAGTCGAGAATTTTCCTGTAATGGGTTATTATAAGGATTGTTTTTTCCCCTGTCGCCAGCTTCCTTATTTCACTGGAAACTTTTTTTAAAGAGTCTATGTCAAGTCCAGAGTCTATCTCGTCAAGGATTATGAATTTCGGGCTTAGAACCATTGCCTGCAGAACTTCCGATTTCTTTTTTTCTCCTCCTGAAAAGCCGTGGTTTATATAACCTTCAACTTGCTTTTTGTCAATTCCCAAATTCGCGGCTTTTTCCAGAAGAAGATTTTGAAATTCAAGAAAAGAAAGTTTTCCCCTTTTCAGAGAATTGTGCGCGCTTCTCAAAAATCCTGAGAACGTAACGCCATGGATTTCAACAGGAGTCTGGAAGGAAAGAAAGATTCCTTTTTTCGCCCTTTCGTTGACAGGTATGTGAAGAATGTCTTCCCCTTCGAAGAGTATTTCTCCAGAGACATTCCCGTATTTTGGATTTCCCATCACCACATTTGCCAGCGTCGATTTTCCCGAGCCATTTTTTCCCATAAGAACGTATACTTTTCCTTTTTCAAGCCTGAGATTCACATCATTCAATATCTTTTTTCCTTCTTTCTCAACACCAAGATTTTGTATTTCAAGCATTTTATATTTCATTTTCCCAAAGCTCCCTTCACCGCGTCCAATGGCAACAGGACGCATTTTATTCTTGCAGGATTTACCTTTGTTTTTATTAGATTCAACACGTCCCCCATACCAAGCTTTTTTATATCGTTGACCTTCATGCCCTTTACTTTATCTGTGAGCATTGAGGCAGAAACCATGCTTATCACGCAACCCGAACCGCTGAACCTTGCGTCCTCGACTTTTTTGTTTTTAGCAAACAGCTGAATTTTTATCTCATCGCCACAAAATGTGTTTTGCTCCGTGTGCTCGTGCGTCGCATTTTTCAACTGCCCGTAATTTGACGGATTTTTGTACAATTCCAATATGTGCTCCCTGTACATTTTTTCTGATAATTTGTCGTGTGTCATTTTCCGTTGAATTTCTTGTTTATTTTGTTCAGAGCATTAATTATTTTGTTAACATCTTCTTTAGTGTTGTAAAAAGAAAAGCTGATTCTCGAAGTGCCGGGAATT
>CAYXIC010000011.1:2545-15580 GCA_964465625.1 Candidatus Woesearchaeota archaeon | reverse complement strand
TTGTTCAATATATTCAATCGCAACAATGCTTATATAAAATCGGTTTCTGAAAAAAAGATGGGTTTGGGAAAACTTCTTCTTAGTTCTTCGGCGGCAATTGCAATTTCCGTTCCCGTGGTTTTGGGAGACCCGCCAAGGCAGGAAGCTTCATTAATGCCGCACAAAGATGATTTTAGGGAAGGTGTTTATGTTGATTATGTCGAGTCGTTTGTTCCAGGGAGGTATTTGATGTATTGGGAACATAAAATAAAAAATGTTCTTGGAAAACAAAAATATCATCAAGATCATGCATTATCTTTGGGGCATCTTGGGGAGGTTGTTGTTTCTTACACAAGGGGTGTAAAAAACAAAGACAGCGCGTTTTGTTTTAAAAGAAGTGATAAAGGCCCAACATTGTACGTACATGAAACCAATGCCAGCAATAATTGGATAGAACCTGTTGAGGTTTTTGTGACGCCCGACAAGGAATTGAATGAAAAAACAAGATGGATATCATTAGGCACCAAGACTGTCAAAGACGGGAGGGAAAATTGGATACCTTTTTACATGTTTGTGGAAGAAGCTTATCATGTAAAAATAAAAGATGCGGGAGGTAGGAAATCAAATTCTACACAATATCCGGGTTTTGACGCTTCTGCAGTTTTATTGGCAAATCCCTGCGTGCCCACGTCTTAAAATGCGAAATTCAATCTCAAAAAATCTTAAAAAGCCCGATTCTTTTATTTATCATATGAAAGCATTGCGAAGGTTAAGCGTGTTGTTTGTGATATCATTAATGCTCTTTTCCGCAAGCGTTTTCGCTGCAGGCGGCGGTGGCGGCGGTTCTTCAGGAGGAAGTTCCGGAGGAGGTTCAAGAACCACCGCAGACACACAAGCAGTCACTGTCGTGCAAAAAGTCAACTGCGAAACCAGAAGCACATTAAGCGACAGGGTTCAATGCAGGCTTGAAAACAAAAACAACTTGGAAGCCACAAATTATGCCGAAGAGGCTTGCAGAAACCACAATAAGGAAAAGGAATGTGTCGAATTGTACAAAGTGTCCGAGGTTTGCTATGAACTAACGGGAATTGAAAAGCACAGGTGCTTCATTTCAAGGTCAGGGATTGATGAAAATAGAAACCTTTCCGCATCAACACAGGACAGCAAAAGAAATTACGTCATACTGTTGCTTTACGACCTGCAGGAAAAAATAGAGGACAGGCAAGCCAATGGCCAAATGAGCACGGAAAAGGCAACGGAGCTGGTTTCAAAAATCATAGAGATAAAAAGGGACATTCTAACGAATAAGCCAAAGTCAGAAATAAGGACAAAAATGCAGGAATTAAAGTCATTATACTCAAGCTAAGATGGAAAAGGAAAAACTTTGGATAATTTTGGCTATTCTGGTAATCGCTCTTTCAATAGCAGGGACTTTTTTCTTTAACAAGCAAAAATCAGATGATGGAACAACTGCTTATGGTGAAGGCAGTTCCACAGACATCGAAAGTTTTGACAGCAATGAAATTTCTTCAAACGTAGGAAGTTTGGGCTCTGACGACGAGGTTTTTAGCGAGATTGATGAAACCTTGGACAGCCTGGAATGATTGAGTAAAGTTTAAAAACCACGCTCCTTATTGGTTATTGTAAGAAAAAGTGTTCGGTATCAAATTACAAAATCACTTTCACGTTCGCATTTCATTTTAGCGTTAAGCTATTCTGGGAAAGGGTGCAGTGCCTATGTAAGGATATTAGAATATTTTTCTTTGTAAATTAAGCGATAAAACAAAAAAATGGCAAAAATAAGCCCTGTATCGATAAAATACATGATATACGCCAATTTCACGGCGGAAGGAGCACTTGAAAAGCCCGACGTAATCGGAGCCCTTTTCGGGCAGACAGAAGGGCTTCTCGGAGCGGATTTGGAAATGAGGGAACTGCAGAAAGAGGGCAAAATAGGCAGGATAGAGGTTGACCTTCAAAGAAGCAACAAGCAAACCACAGGAACAATAAAGATTCCCACTGCATTGGACAAGTCTGAAACAACCTTGATTGCGGCAGCGGTAGAAACCATAGAGCGTATTGGACCCAGCGACGCGCAGATAGAAATAGAAAAGATAGAGGATGTTCGCGGAAGCAAAAGGGACTTCATAATTGAAAGGGCAAAGAAATTGATGAGGGAAGTTCACGGTTCCATGGAATCCCGCGAGATATCCGAGCACATAAAGGAGCAGGCGAAGGCGGATGTGGGCGAGTACGGAAGCGAGAAGCTTCCTGTCGGGGATATTTCGGGAAAGGAATTGATTGTCGTTGAAGGCCGTGCCGATGTGGTCAACTTGATGAAAAACGGGATAAAAAACGTCATAGGCATGAACGGAACAAATCTTCCGGAAGCTGTGAGGGAATTAAGCAGGGAAAAGGAAATAACGCTCTTTGTTGACGGAGATCGCGGAGGAAGGCTGATTGCAAGAAACGTCGTTGACAACGCAAATGTAAAGTATATTGCTGTTGCGCCAGACGGAAAGGAAGTCGAGGAACTGAGCGGGAAGGAGCTTTTCATGTTTCTAAGAAAAAGAATGCCTGCAAACGACTTTTTTTCAAGGTTTTCAAGAAGGTATGACAGCTACAGCAACGGATACCAGGGAAGAAGGGAGGATTCAAGGCCCGAAAGCGGCAACGAGGGAATAACAGACGGGGAAAAGGAAACCCTCAGGGAAATCTCCAACAAGAACAAGGATTCGGGAAAAGCCATACTTCTTGACAAGTCCCTTGGCGAGATGAAGAAAATTTCCGCAAGGACGCTTGGAAATAGCCTCAAGAAGCTTTCTGATTCTGACAAACCTTACGCAATTGTTGTTGACGGCACTGTGACAGGAGTGATAATAGAGACCGCGGAAGAAAAATCCGTGAAGGTAATTGTGGGAAAGAACTTCGCGACGACAAGCTCTAAGATTAATCTGCTGAGTTTGTAGATATTGTGTTTTTATCACAATAATCTTTAATAAGCATTTGTTTTTTGCTCTTTCATGTCCAAAGACATGGGTGGCTCGCCAGAAAAGACATATGAGGTTGTTCGCCAAGAAAGAAAATTCTTTGTAGGGGAAATAGTATACTCAAGACCGGATTCTGGTGAGAGAGTAGTATATTCAGGAACGCCGTCAAATGGTCATACTTCCTTTATTTATGAGAGTCCTACCTCAAGTAGACAACTATACTTTGACAATAGGGAACCGAATGGACAATTTTTTATTTCTTTAACAAGTGGAAAGAGAATATTAATAGAACGCACAACTTGGACTGCGGGGGAAAATCATTTAGTGGCAAGAGTTAGTGAAGAAAGAGACGTTGTTTTTAAAAATAAAGCCAATGTGTAATTCCCCTCGCCAAAACCCATAATTCCGCAATATCACTAAATGTTACTAACAGTTAGTACTATTAAGTTACTTGATTATGTTATTACCATAAAGTTTATAAACAATTTTCAGGTATGCAAATAAACGGAAACTTTGTTTCCAAAAACAAATAAAATGGAAAAGACAAAGATGAAAGAAAAGAACTTTTTGGTTTCTTTTTTGGCAATCTTGGCTGTATCTGTCTTCGTGATGGCAAGCGTAAGCGCAAACATCGCCTCTGTCGAAAATGTTGAGGTCAACGGGATTGACGACGACGGCACAGGGGACATAAGCGTTGTTGCTGGCCAGAAGGTTGCGGTTGAAGTCACTTTCGAAGCGGTTGAAAACGCCTCGGATGTAAGGCTCAAGGCAAGGCTTGAAGGCACAAAGGTGGATTCTGAATCCGAAGTTTTCATCGGGGACGTTGAAGACGGAAGAAAATACGTCAAAACAGTCGTTCTTCAGGTTCCCTACGAGCTTAAGGACGATGTAAGCGACGACCTTACCCTTGAGTTGACAATACTCAACGGGGACTTCAAGACAGAACTTAGCGACATAACTTTGAGAGTCCAAAGATCTTCATACAATGTCAATGTAGTGGATATAAACACGCCGCAAAGCATAAGCGCTGGCGACGTGCTTCCAGTGGACGTTGTTCTCAAGAACATCGGCTACAACAAGCTTGACGACCTTTACGTGGTTGTCAGGATAACTGCATTGAACGCTGAAGCAAGGGCTTATTTCGGGGATGTTGTTGCTGTGGAAGAAGGTACGGGCAGCGAGAAAGACTCGGACACTGTAAGGGGAAGGCTGTTCCTTCAGGTGCCTTACGATGCTGCAAAGGGAGTTTATTCCCTTGAAGTCAGCGTTTCAAACGATGACTTGGACGCAAGCAAAGTGAAGCAAATCCTTGTGGAGAACGATCTTCCTAGCGCCGTGGTAAAGTCGGGAAGCAATTTGGTGCTCTTGAACCCAACAAACAAGTTGAAGGTTTACACCATTGTTGCTGAATCACCGGCAACTGTGAGCGAAAACGTAGTGGTTGTACCTGCAGGATCTAGCAGAACCGTTGCGGTTGACGCAAACTCGGCCGGCAAGTTCTCGGTTAGCGTGCTATCCGGGGAAAACCTTGTCGGAAAAGTTGATTTCACAGGCACTGAAAGCCAAGCAAGCTCAAACGCTGTTGTCGTATTGACTGTCATCCTGGCAATAATCTTCGTGGTTTTGCTGGTTGCATTGATTGTCCTTGTGACGAAGAAGCCTGAAAAGGAAGAGTTCGGAGAAAGCTACTACTAAATTTTTTATTTTTATTATTTTTTTATTTTTATTTAATTCCCTAGCGGAGCAAATAATTGAAGATGGCAAAAAGAAGCGTATCACTGACTTATGAAGGGTTGGCAAGAACAGTCACATTGGAGGAGCAAGAAAGGATATTTCGGGATTTGGAGGTTATAGTGAAGATTCCCTTCCTAACTTACAAAATAGAAGACAAACAGAATCTCGAAAATGATGAACAAAGGATGGTAAAAATTAATAGGGGAAATTATTCCAGGCTTGAAGGCCATGTCTTTGTCTATCACATAATTGACAGTGAAATTATAGAGGGAGTGGCTTATTCAAGGTCAGAGGATAAACTCACCTCCCTTCAAATCAAGGAATTAAGGCAAGAGGATGCCTTGAAGGAAAATGGCGGATAAAGATGAGATTTATCCTGAGAGAATAACTGAGAGAAAGGTTTTATTCTCAGGGAAAAGAGAACTGCCATCGGAGCTAAGCATTTATGTTGATGATGTAAGAAATTTGCCGGTTAATACATTTCATAAATATCACGGAAGAAAAATAAGCAGTGTTGAGAGAATAGTTACATATTCCGACGGAGAAAACCTGAAAATTTATGTTTCAGATGCTGGTTTTGTTGAAGGGGTAAATGTTTTTGATATAAAGGGCAATAGACTAAAAACATTAATAGGAATATATGATTTTTGTTCTGAGGATTTGGAAAATCTCAGCCAACCAAGGGAACAAAGACAAAACCCCTGATTTTTTTAATGGCTTTAAGTTCGCCGCTTTCCTTCCTGAAACAAATTAATGACTGCCCCTGAACATCACCAATAGGCGCGACAATCAATCCCCTGTCTTTCAGCTGCAAAACCAACGCTTTTGGAATTTCCTCTGTCCTTGCGCTAATAAGGACACGGTCAAAGGGCTTTTTTTCCTCAAGGCCAAAATTGCCGTTTTGATTGTATACCTTTACATTTTGATACTCTTTTAGATCGGTTTTTGATTTTTCATAAAGCTCTTTGACTATTTCAACGCCAAAGACTTTTCCTTTTTTTCCGACAATTTCAGACAACAACGCTAAGGCGTAGCCGCAACCGCTTCCTATTTCCAGAATTTTTTGGCCTTTTTTCAGATTTAGCAAGGAAAGCATTACCGCTATTGTGTAAGGCTGGGAAATTGTTTGCTCCTTGCCCAAAGGCAATGCTATATTTTCATAAGCTTTTCCATTAAGGCTTTTGGGAACAAAATCCTCCCTTTTTACCCCTGAAAAAGCCTTCAGAATGTCTTTTGAAAATCCCTGATTTTCAAGGCTTTTCAGGAGAAATTGCTTTTCTTTACCTAATTCATTCATCAAACAAAAAAGACGTTTATGTTTAAATATGTTGATTAAAAACACGTTATACCTTAAATCCAAGAAGTTTATATTTTAATTATAGAGATTGTATCAGTGATCTTGTTGAACATTTTTCCAATAAAAAGATTTATTATAAGACTAGCCAAATCAAACCCTCATGCTCACAATCTTGCTGACTCCCTCATTCATGCTTACTCCGTAAAGATTCGTGGCGTTTGAAATTATCTCGTCGTTGTGGGTTATTATGATGTACTGGCCTCTCTGCATGTATTTTGTGAACAAATTGGCCAAGCGTTCTGAGTTTCTCTTGTCCAATGACGCGTCGACTTCGTCAAGAATGTAAAAGTAATACGGGCTTAATTCCTGTATTGCAAATATCAGCGACAAAGCCACAAGAACCCTTTCCCCCCCGGAAAGAGATGTGACGTCAAGGTATTTTCCATGCCCTGTCTTTATTGTTATGCTTATCCCCTCTGCAAACGGGTCTTTTGCGTTTTCCAGTTCAAGCATTGCAATGCCTTTCGGGCTGAGGGTTGAAAAGTTCCTGGAGAAGGTTTCATTCAGCGAGTTGAAGGTTTTCATGAACGTCTTTTTTTTCTTGATGTCAATCTCGTGGATAACCTTGAGAATGTCTTCTTTCTCCTTTTTTATAATTTCTACCTTTTCATTTACCTGGTCGTATTGCTTTTTTACAGAATCATAGACATCTAACGAGAGAAGATTGACGCTGCCTATTCCGGAAAGGTTCTGCTTGGTTCTTTCAAGCCTTTCCATCAAAGTTTCCCTGCTTCCGCCAACCAATTCCACATCCTTGAAGTCAATAATTTCTGTCTCAAAATTCTCAATCTCTGCTCCCAGCCTTGCCTTGTCTATGCTGAAGGTATTGACTTCGTGCTCCACGCCCTTAATGGAGTTCTGGCTTTCCATGATCTTGGACTCGTTTTTTCTCTTCTCTGTTTCAAATCCCTCCCTTTCGGAGATTAGCTCCTTGAATTTCCTGCTAAGCTCCTCTTCCTTCTCTCTTTTTTCATTCAGCAGACTTTCCTTTTCATCGCGGTCTTTTTGTATTGCTGAAAGTTCCTCTGTAATGTCCTCTTTTTCGCGGGAAAGCTGGTTTATGGATATTTTCGCCCTTTCTAGCTCCCTTTGCTTGAACGAAACCTCGGAGTCGACCGTTTCTCTTGTCCTCATTGAAATTTCCTCTACCTCAAGCCTAAGCTTTTCGTATTTTTGCTCAACATCGGAATTTTTCTCTATGGCTCTCTCCAAATTGGCCATGGAACTTTCAAACCGGGAAATTTCTGCTTCAAGAATTTTTGCCTTGGCGTTTATTGACTTTATCTGTTCTTTTTTCTCGTTTATGCTTGAGAGCTTCAGCAGGTCTGATTCCCTATTTGACATCTCCAAACCTAGATTTTTTAAATCGTCTTTCAGGGAGATTTTCTGTTTTTCCATCTTTTCAATCTCTTCTTTCAAGGATTCAACGCTTTCCTTGAGCTTTTTTATCTCGCTTTTTGAATCAGAATGCATTGAGCTTACGTGGTCTTTTGTTATCCTTGACTTGCACAGGGGGCAAATGTCCATTTTGGATATTCTTTCCATAAGTTTTTCCTGCCTTGCAATTTCGCCCTCGCTGGAGTACAGGAATTTTTTTATTTCGGACTCCTTGCCCTCAATTTCCGCCAACTCCTTTTCCTTTTCAACAACGCTGCTTTTCAATTGGTTTAATTTTCCCGAAGTTGTTTTTTTGTCAAACATCTCGCTTGAAATGCTTTCGGTTTGCCTTACAAGCAATTCCGACTCCGAGTCATAACTTTGAAGTATTTTTCTCTTGTCTTCAATCCTCTCCCTTAGAGACTTGATCTCTGATTTTAATGTGTAAAATCTTTTCCTCTCTTTTTCCACAGAGTCAAGCTCGTTTTTTCTCATTTCAACTTCCTGCTGCTTCTTTCTCAACGGCTCTTTTTGGAGCTCGCTTATTGAACTTTCGTTCAGCCTTATGACAGACTCAAGCTCCTGCCTTTGCCTCAAGATTTCCTTTTCCTTGTTTTGGTAGTTTTCTATCCTCACTTCCAGTCCCGCAAGGTCTGCCATAAGTTTCGCTATTTCCTGGTTCAGTTTTTCCTGGTTAAATCCAAAAGATTTTTGCATCGTGGAATTTATTAGGTTAATCTTTGAATCCAATTGCCCTACCTCAGAAGTTATATTTAGGATTATTTTCCTGATTTTTTCAATCTCTGCCTTTCTCTTTAAAATTTCCGAGTCAAGTTTTTCCATTTCCTTCCTCTTTTTTGTCAAATCCGAGTTGATTATGCTCGCCTTCAGCCTTTTGACGTCGAGTTCAAGCTTTTTGTACTTCAACGCCAATTGCCTTTCCTTTTCCAGGTTGTTCAGGTAGGAAGTTCTCTCCCTTAGAATAGTCAGGACTTCCTTCAGTTTTTCCTCTGTCTTTTCCAGCTCCCTGAGCGCTTTTTCCTTCCTTGACTCGTAAACTGATATTCCCGAAACCTCCTCTATTATCTTTCTCCTGTCGTTTGATGGCATTCTCACGAAATTCTGTATCTCCCACTGAAGTATTATGTTGAATCCGTTCGGGTCTATCCCTGCCTGTGCCAGCAGCAAAAGAATGTCCTGCCTTGTCTTTGTCTCGTTGTTTATTTTATAAATGCTGCTTCCCTTTTTTCTCACAATTCTTTTGATTGAAACTTCGTCGGAGTTTATTGTAAAAACCCTGTCCGAGTTGTCAAAAATGATTTCAACCATTGCCTCTTTTGAGGGAACCGTTGACTTTGTGCCCATGAAAATCAAATTGCCTGCTTTTGACGCCCTTATTGACTTTATGCTAAGCCTTCCAAGGACAAAGCACAAAGCCTCGGAAATGTTGCTCTTTCCGCTGCCGTTAGGTCCCAGTATGACGTTTATCTTCGGTGTGAAAATCATCTCTGTCTTTTTGGGAAAGCTCTTGAATCCCTGCATCACCAGTTTTTTTATGAAAGGCATCTTAAAATTTTATAAATAAAAAGAATTGTTTGGATATTAAAAGCTTTTCATGCCATCCTCTCGGCTTCGCAAACAAGCCTTCCGAGAAAACCCTCAACAACCGATTTTGGAAGGGGTGCATCACTGTAAGCATTAACCGGCCTCTCAGGCACTCCTTGAGGCTCCCAGGGAAACAGAACAATCAGATGATTTTTAAGAACATTAAATCCCAATCCCGCATACCATTGCTGGCTGCGAAATGTCGGCTCAAATAAAAAAACAACGTCTTCTGAGACCAACTCGCCAATTTCACGTATTTGTTTCCCCCTGAATCCCTTATCGGAAAAAATTTTGTTCAATCTTGTCAAATCCCTTAAGTTTAAGCTGCCGTAATCATAGGGAAAATCGCCGTCGCCTATCATTGCGTCCCTTATTTCCCTTTGGCCGCTTTTCCAGATTGTTACCGGGCCTGAAATAGGATATTTTTGCGTTCTGGCAAGACTTGCAACCTTGACCGCCTCTGGATAGCCTGACATTTTATTTCAAAGCAAGAAGGATTTTAATATGTTGCCTTTGGCTCAAAACTCGCTTAGCTTTTTCTGCTCCCCGACAGCAACGGCGTTTCTCCACGTGCTCCACGTCTTCCTGAATATTCCGTGATTGTTCAGTTTTTTGACATTTTTGACGAGGAATTTTGACGTGTTTGGGTCAGAGCTGTATCCGGAACCCATGTCCTTCCCGTATTTTTCCTTGAGCTTTGACATTTCCTTCTCCCTCACGCTTTTTGCGATTATCGATGCTGCCGATACAGAGATGTGGTTTCTGTCAGCCTTGTGCTCGCACGACACTTCAAGGTTTGACGGAATTTTTACCTTTGACACTAAAAATCTTTTCCAGTTCTCCAAGCCCGGAGAGGGGCAATCGACAATGACTTTCATTTCCTTAAATCCCTTGTTGATTTTGTTTATTATTTTTGCGCATGCAAGCGCCTCCACCTCGTTCAGCTTGACGCCGTTCTTGTTCTGCGATTCAATTTCCCCGGGAGAAATTACCACGACCTCAAATGTTTCTGCTTTGTCCCTTATTATCTCCGCCAGAAATTCTCGCCTCTTTTCCGTAAGCTGCTTGCTGTCCTTCACGCCGAGCTTTTTGAACTCCTTTTCGGTTTCCTCGTCAATCAAGCATCCTGCAAGAACCATCGGCCCTATGACAGGTCCTCTGCCCGCGTCGTCAATCCCCAATTTCAGCATCGCTTTCCTAGAAAGGTTTCGTTTTTAAGTTTTTGCGTGGCTAAAATGGTATGTCCTCACCAACATTTCCCCTCTCCTCGGGAATTTTTATTTCTTCAGATGGATCCTTTAACTCAAACGGATCCCCGACATACCTTGCCTCTCTTTCTATTTTTCTCGGTCTTTCAACCTTTCCATAGGACAAATTGTAACCAGGATATTCTTCCTCCATTCTTTTCCTTCTTTTTTCAACCATTTCTCTTAATTTTTCAAGCTGGGATTTTGGGCTTGATTCTTTTATAATCAGTACGGGAAAAGGGGAGACCTCGTTTCCGTTTAAAATGACATTTTTAGGGAATTTTCTTTTGTAAAACTTAAAATCATCTGGATTCAGCCCAAGGCCCTTAAGAGATCTCTCTGGATGAGCCAAAATCTGGTTTAATCCGCTTGATCTTATTGAAGTATACCACGATTCGCGTTGTTCTTCATATCTGTATGTGAGTCCGCCCTCCCCTTGATTAAGGTGTGCATAAGCGGCATAGGCAACGCTAAACGGCATTGAAATCATAAAGCCTATTCCTTTAGAGATACCGCTAACAAGCTTCTCTATTTCGGAGTCTTTGTGTTTTTTTGTGAGATTTTTTATCCTGTGCCTAAAAAGTTCGAATCTGATTTTTGGATCTTTCAAAATTCCTGGAAAATCCATTTGTGTCTGCAGGTCAGGAAACTGTATCTGAACATACTTCTCCATCTGTTCGTCCAGCAATTTCAATTGACCTCCTGTTCGGAATGATTTCACTTCCCTGTAAAGGTCGTTTTCCGAGTGAAATATATCTGGTTCGCTAAGAAGATGGTTGCCGTTTTCTCCGCTGATTCCTTGAGTAAGCTTGTACTCTCCCCCGTAAATCCCCCTCGAAATAAACTCAAAAATAGTGCCAAGCCTTACCCTCATTCCATGCTGGTAGTCTATCCTTACTCCATGGGAAGATTTTTCATCAAAGAGGTAATTAAGATTGTTTGTTTGGACATTTATTGGCCTTGTCTTTAGATAGTTCCCAAGCCCGTCAAAAACACCGCCTCTGACAAAAGGAAACCTCTTTTCAGCCATCAAAGTCTTCAAAAGGGGTTGTTAAAAAAGATTTGTGCACTCAAGAAGAGGTATCGCTATCCTTTTTCAATATTTTATCCAATCTATTGAAAAATGTAAGATTAACCATGTTAAATTGGGTTCTTCTCTCATAGACAACCGCGGCAACCATATGCCTATAATGCAAAAAATGAAGGCGCTCATCAGAACTTCTGCCTTGCAGGCCTTCCCTCACCCATTCAACTGGAACCAATGTTTTAGCCCCTCTTTCAAAATGAGGGTTTAATCTTTGGTTTGAATTAGGATATTTTAATGCCAGCTTGTCCAATTTGCTGTCTATTTCCCTTTGGACCCTATCAAAATACTCTTCTATTTTAGGATAAATTTCCGACTGTTCGCCTGTATTGACGGTTATCGTGTCCAAATCAAGAATGTCTTCATTCATTGGCTAAAAATTCAAAACCAGTTTATAACAATTTATGTTTTTAAAAATAGAAATAGCGGGGGTGGGATTTGAACCACACGACCTCGGGGTTATGGGCCCCGCGAGCACTCCAGGCTGCTCCACCCCGCTCTATACATTTAAACAAAAGAACCGCTTTTAAAGGTTTTTGAATGTAAAATTTTAAAAGCGTTTGAGATTTCATTTTTTCAGCCCATGTCGCATAGTGGTATTGCAGCGGATTGCTAAGCAGAACCGTCCAGTGACTTTGCACAGTTCAATGTCCAGCGACCAACTGCCGTGAATATCCGCGCCCTTCGGGGTACGCAGGTTCGATTCCTGCCGTGGGCGTATGGATGGAAAGTAGAAATAAAATGAAGATTGAAGAATTAGAAGCCAATCAAAGAGAAATTGCTTACAGAAAACACGCCCTAAATATGCAATTTCAACAAACAAATATTCTTGAACAACAAATGATTTTTACAAAGATCTTAGCTCTTGCCACACTTATTTTAGGGTTGGTTGGCTTTTTTAGTTTTTTTGATGTCCAAGTTCCATTAAGTGGTCTTATAAATAATGAGGGAATCTTTTTCGGTTTATTATTTTTTTTGTTGATAGCAATGGGTTTTGCTGTTTTAATACCTGCTTTTATTTTATTAATTAAAGAATCAATAAAACTATTTTATAAGAAGAATAAATAAATTCGCCCGCTCTCTTGCTCTAGGCGTTTATTAAAATGAATGAAATTTACCACCCTGCCGAAGATTCCTACCTGATATCCGAAACATTGAAGCGGGAACTTCCAAAACTTCTTAAAAAAAATCCTGATTTAAAATTTCTCGAGGTTGGATGCGGCTCTGGAATAAACCTTAAATCTGCATTGAATTCAGGAATAAAAAAGGGAAATATTCTTGGAACAGATGTTAATCCAAAAGCTGTAAATTACTGTGAAAATTTAGGATTTAAAGTTATTTTGTCGGACTTGTTTTCCAAAGTAAAAGGAAAATTTGACATCATTGCATTTAATCCTCCTTATTTGCCTTTGGACAAAAACGAGCCAAAATCTTCTCAACCTTCCACCACTGCCGGAAAAAAAGGAAATGAACTTATTATAAAATTCCTAAAAAATGCTAAAAAATATCTTGATGAAAACGGAAAAATCTTTTTGATAACAAGTTCTCTGTCTGAAACAGTTGATTTTGTAAAATTAGGGTATAAACCAAAAAAAATCAACTCAAGGAAATTGTTTTTCGAGGAGCTTTTTTTGTGGGAAATCGGCTTTTAACGACATATTT
>CAYXIC010000011.1:0-2445 GCA_964465625.1 Candidatus Woesearchaeota archaeon | reverse complement strand
GAGACAACGGAATTTGCAAAAACCACGGAGCACAAAACAGGCGATTATTGGAACAGCAACTCGGTCAAAAAAACAACCACTGAAAAGACAGAGGTTAGAAAAATAACAAGAACACCTTCTTATTCTTCGTACGATTACGGCGGGAAGAGGTATGACCGCACCTATTCTCCAAGTTACTCAAACTGGAGATACAAGGAGCCCTACATAAACAGCAGATATCAAAACACAAGGTACAATGATTATTATTACAGGCCAAGATATGACCAGCAAATGGGTTATTACAACTGGCGATGGTAATTGTTTCTACAATATAACAGCCTTACCGCTTTTAATGATGTGCTCGTCTCCTGTCAAAACCTTTGCGTTGTTTATATCTGCAGTATGCATGATGATTATGTCAGTTATTCCTATTTTTTTTATTTTCTTTTTTATCTTGTTGTAAAAAAATCCGAATGAAAGCATGAATTCTTCATTTATTCCAACAATCTTTGAATTGGCCTTTATAAAATTAAAAAAGTTCTTGAAATTCCAGCCTTCCTTGTCAGACTTGTAGCTTAGTTCCAAGATAACAATTGAGGGGGTTAAAACCTCGTCATTTCTTAGATATTGGTTAACTTTCTTTCCTTTTTCCGTTCCCCTGAAAAATTCTATCCATGCGTAGGTATCAAAAACTATCGCCATCTTTCATCGTTACCAATGATTTCCAGCCTTTCGCTTCTGGTAAATGGCCTTGCTTTTCCTTTTAAAACCCCGAACATGGATTTGGGTATTTTTTCCTTGTGCATAACCAGCTCTGTTATCAACTTGTCAAAAGAGGACAATTTTTCTTTCTCTTTCAATTCCTTTATTAAATTGAAGGTCTTTTCCTTCAAGGCTATTGTTTTCATATAAATTATAATTTATAACTTATATATAAATTTTTTGTTTTTTGGAAACGGCAACAATCACTTGCTTATGTTAGAAGTCTTTTCATACCTGATGTAAAGTTTATCAAGAACATCAAGGATTTCCTGCCTCTTCTCTGAGTTTCCAAGGCCTTTCCAGTCCAGAACAGCCAGGTCAATTTCCTCGTCTGTTTTTGCAATTGCTTCCCTGACCATTTCCTCTGTCAATGGAAAGACATACTGCGATATGACATGGGAGATTGCGATGTTTGAGCTTAATTGTATTTTGTTGAAATTAGGGCAGTAATGCGGACCTCCGATGGCTATTGCAATCTCGTTGTAAGGGTTTTCCTTGAATTCCTCAATCGCTTCCTTTATCGCCTTTGCAACCACAAACCCAGCCTTCCTGTGAGTGTATTCCCTTTCTGTTGAACCTATCTCAATGAACAAGCATGGTTTCTCTATCAACGGCCCGTGGTGCGTCGCCTCCATTGTGATTTGAAAATCCTTTAGGCTGTGCATCTCTGCATTTTTGTTCAGCTTTTCAAAGAGAAATTTTTGAAATATCGCGGATGTCCTTGACACTTTGCCTCTTTCGCCGCCGAATTCTGCATTGCGGAAGTTTCCAGGGGTGTGCACAGTCAGGGCTTTTTCGCCTTTTCCAGAAACATGCTTTGAGGCAAAAATTACAAAATCATAACTGTTTATTTTTTCCATGTCAAGATTCTCTGTATAAACAATGCTTTCATCAACAGTATAAATGTCGTATCCTCTTTCTTCTAAGTTGATCTCCTGAAGAACCGGTTTTTTCCTGAACTCGCCCAATTGTGTGATTATGTTCATTCCCGCGGCGTCCTTCTTGCTTGCAACAACGAGAAACCTGTTGTAAGTCATTTTATTTTCTTAACAACATCGGAAGTTGTCAGTATTTTAACCTCATTTTGTTTTTTCAACAAATAATCATTGGACCATAAGGGTATTCTTAGCTTTAGTGAAAGCGCAATGAAATCTATGTCGTTTTGATCTGGAGAAATTTTTAAAGCTTTCTTCAGAAAACTTCCGTATGCCTCAATTGGAATAAATTTGACAAATATCGCCAAGTCGAATTTTTTTAGATTAAATTCGTTCTCTGTAATCTTGGTTTTCCTCATTATGTCTTTTTTATGTTTGTTTATTTCTTCCAGGGCAAACTCAGGGGAAAAGAATTCCATATTTTTGTTTATTATTAAATTCCCTGTTAATGAGCTTTTCCAGAAATATGAATATAAAATATTAGTGTCCGTAACCAACCTCATCATACAAGCCCTTTCTTTTTAAGTTCATCAAGTCTTCCGCTTCTGGAAGCCCTTTGAAGCCTTATCGACCAATCGGTTATCTCCTTTTCTTCGTCTTGCAGATTCTCGTTTACCCTTTTCTCTATTGCCTTTCTGGCAACCTCGCTCCATTTAACTTCGGAGAATTTTTTCATTTTTTTGTGCAGGCCATCCGGGATTGATAAAGTCATATTTGCCATAAATATTTATGTGTTGGCACATATTTAAGGCTTTTGGTTTTAAAATTT
>CAYXIC010000010.1:6225-15862 GCA_964465625.1 Candidatus Woesearchaeota archaeon | reverse complement strand
AGTATTCTGCTTCTTTTTAATATGCTTTCGGGATTGAAATTGAATTTTATTCCTGCTATCTGCCTTGAAGCGTTTAAAAGTTCCTCTTTTGAGGAGAATTCCATCTTTCTTCCCAATGCCCTTCTGACGCTTTCGCGCACAACCCACACTCCGAGCCCTGCCCAATAACCAGGAGTCTCAAGCCTTATCGCCAAAACAGAGGCCTGCCTTTTAATTCCGTTGAGATATTCAAGAATCGGGAGCCTCGTGGCATAGTAGCCGCCTGAAGTGTTTGTTGCATAAGTTTTTCTGCCGAAAAAATCCTCGAAGTCGGTTGCAGCCTTCATGCCTTGGGAAAGATTCCAAGCGCTTCCCGGCATGTACAACTCGAAAAGCTCAAAATTGAACATTTCCGGAAACAAAAGTATGATATACTGGTTCCCCATGAATTCTCCGAAAAGAAGTTCATAGTTTTCTATCGCCTTATACTCTCTTACCTTTTCAAGAAGCTGCTTTCCAATCATGTCGTCTGTTGCTGTGATAGACCAACGCGTCGGAACAAGTTTTTTGCCTGTTTTCAGGCCAAGAACGCCGATACTCAAAATCTTGCTTAACGTGTACTCTGAAAAATTCTTTTTGTAAAGGTATTTAATCGCCTCGCTTGCCTTCAAATCATCGTTCATCATCTTTTCAACTTTCCTGTGTATTCTGACATTTGAGGTTATCTTCGCTTTTTTCAAACTGCCTCTTATGCCGTGCGGCGTCACTACGCGGTCCTTTTGGCTTTCAAAGTTCAGCCTGTTCTTCAATTCTATCTCAACGTCAACAGGCCTTGAAGCAACGGCAATTTCCTGCGCAATCTGCACGAATTTCTTGCTGGTTTTCACGCTGTTTACCGTAGATTGGAATCTTGAGTTGAGGAGATTTTCCCTTAAATTAAGGACATCGCTTATCTGGAAGTTTTGCCCCGCCCAAAATCCAGGAGCATCGTAAAGCCACGCGTTTTCATCCCTGTCCAAGGGGCTCAAGATTCCGACGTTAACCATCGGGTACTTAAGTCCAGAGCCTATGAAAACGCTGGGGGGAGAGTTGCTGTCAAGCTTTGAGATGCTTTGGAGATTGCGGAACTTGAATTTGGTCTCGGCGATTTTCCTTATCACCTCGAATTTTATGTCCTGCATCATGTAGCAATGAGCATGGAGTTTATATTTTTTGTGAGGGAAAAAAGCCGTCAAAATTTCTTCTAACAAAAAAATTAACGTGATCTGAATTAAGCCTCTCTTTTTTATAGACATGATTAAATAATCTTAATATTGCTATATCGTTTGAAACCAAGCAAGACGGATCCCTTCTGGAAACTGCTATGCCTGAAAATAAAAAATCGTTGTTAACTTCACTAAGACCAAGATCCTTTGAGATAGTGCGATATTTTTCACTTAAAAGGTCATGCCATCTCATCTCTTCAGGGGTTAAAAATAAAACAAGACCTCTATCTTCCAATGAGTTTGTTAATTTATTTTTTATCTTTCGACATTTGCTAGATGCCCTCTCATAATTAAGTCTATCTCCGGATAAATTGCCTACCTCTCTAATCTTTTTTTTATATCTCTTTAATGAAGTGGAATACTCACCTAAAACCCCTTTAGTAACATAAAAATCTCCCCTTTTCTCAAGAAAGTCTTTAAAAAATTCCGCGGAAGCAATTTCTAACATAGTGCTTAAATATTTTTTACCATAATCCCTCCTTTTTAGCCTGCTGCCAATTCCATTATCCAAACAGGTGATTAATGATGAAGTATCAACTAAAACTGTAGGGTACCAGGAAGAGATTTCCTCGAAAGAAAGCGCTTCATCCATAAAATTCCCTCAACATTGCCTTTATATAAAATTAACTGCAAACTAAAACCTAAATCCATCCCCTTTTGAATATGCCTTTGTCCTTTATCTCAAAATCCATTTCCTTGACAGGCATGCTCCTGTGCTTCAGCAGCACGGCTTTTCTCTTCCTATTGTTCTCGACCTTCAGCTCTATTATGCACTTGCTCCAATATTTCATCAAGTCTCCTCCCACGAAATGAACGTCCTTCTTGACGCCTTTCCTGAAATCCTCGTCTGAAAGAAATTCAGAGTACACCTGGTTTGTTATTATAACAGGAATGTTTTCCTTTCTTGAAATCTCGGAGAGGATTTTCATCTGCTGCGAAACCTTGTTGTTTACCTCGCGAATTTTCCTTTCATCAAGGGTTTTTGAGGCTTGTCCCAGCTCCAATCTGTAAAGGGTTGCCATGCCGTCGATAACTATCAGGCCTATTTGGTCCTTTTTTATGCTCTCAATCATCTGGTTAAAATCCCTGGACTGCTCCTCAAAGCTGACCGGAGAAAGAAGAAGCATGTTTTTCAGGATTTCCTCGGAATTGTCACCTATGATCTGCCTCACCCTGTCAACGCTGAAACCGCCCTCTGTGTCCATGAAAATTACTTTTTTTCCCTTTTTTGCCTGGCTGCACGCGGCAAGAATGCAGAAGTTTGTTTTTCCGCTGCCTGGAGGGCCGGCAATCATTGTTATTATGTCCTTCTCGTAACCTCCAAAGAGCCATTTGTTAAGGTCAAAACTCCCCGCGGAGATTTTTTCTATTTTTTTCATTAAGCCAAAAAGCCTTGAGAATTAATAAGGATTATTGTGGTGTTTGGCATCACAAAAATTATAAGTGAAAGTTAAAATTTACTTATTATGAAAAAACCATATAGAGACCCTGAATTAATATTAAGTGATGATATCCCAACCTCTTATGGAATAATTGAATTAAGGACGTATAGGCTCCAAGGGGCAGAGAGTTTATCTGTTAGATTTAATGGGGATTTCCCTGAGAGTGTAATGAAAAGGATAGAGGGTATTTTAAGGGAAGAAAGTAGAGAACTATTCAAAAAAGGGGCAACATTTCATTCATATGATGACGATGATCCAACAAAAAAACATTAATTTTTATTTCACTTCATTTTGTCAAAGTCTTTTTCCACTTTGTCAAGGTCCTTTTCTATCGCGGAAACAGCGTCATTAATCGCCTTTTTCGCCGTCTTGCCCTTTGTTTTAACTGTAAGAACAGGGTTTTTTGTCGGGTGTTCCCTTCTCCACGCGGCAAAGTTTACAGAATCGTCCTTGTTCAGGTAAACGCGAAGAATCTCGGCAATTGTCAAATTTCCAAGTTCAACGTCAATCTCATCCTTTGAGCTGCTGAGAACATTGATTTCCATTTAAGGAAAATCAAATTTTGGTTTATAAAACTTGCGCCATATAAATCTTTAAAAAGTTTCCACAGTTAGTTTTTTAATGAGACCCATAACAAAACAATGGCTTGGTGCTGGATTGGGTGCAATCATTGCTTTAGGAGGTGTAGGAAGTTCGGTTTATTTTTCAAGTTACTATAGCGGTGAAACTCCTCAAGCGCAAAGGTATTTTAATGCCAAAAAGACACTGGGAAATTTGGAATCTCAAATAACTACCTTAAAATTGGGTAATAGGTTGTCTGGAAAAAACCTTCTTTACCTAACTGAAGAAATAAAAACTGCCGTTGACCCCATTTTAAAGGTCAGTGAATATCAGCAAAAAATCATTTCATTGGAAAGAGGAGTAGAGCTGGTTCAAAGAGATATAAGCAACATGGAAGAGATTCCCGAAGTCAAGAAATATAATAATGGAAAAGATGGTGCAGCAACTTCTGGTATGATTTTAGGCATGGTTGGTTTATTTTTAATAGGATTTTTACCCTCTTTATTTGGGGATAAAAAAAGGATGGAAGAAAAAGCCGCGTAAATTTTTAGATTAATCAAAATAACTTAACATGTCTCTTTTATTTCTCACAGCCCATGAGTGAATTGTCAGGCAGTGCCCAAAAAAATCATGGATTTTAACATGTGGATTCTTCCCATTTTCCATCAATGCATCCATCAATTCTCTTCCGCTTCTTGAAGGAATATACCTGTCAAACTTTCCTATTTCAACATAAACCTCGTTTTTAGGCAGGTTTGAGATATTGTCAATGGGATTAAAACCTTCCAAAAGGCGGTCGTAATCCTCGTGATGAGGATATTTTTCTTGCGCCTCTTTTTTTATTTTTCTTGTGGCTATGCTTCCATAAATGTTCTCGCCAAGCCTTGCTCCGGGACATATCACAACGATCCTTTTAACCCCTAAATTGTTCGCGACGTAAAAAGCCGGAAAGGTTCCTATACTTAGCCCTATAACACTAATCTCTTTTTTAGGTATTCCCTCTTTTTCAACATATTCATTCAAGTCATCGGCAATTTTCTCTAATGATTCTTTAGATTGCAGCGGATTTAATCCTGCCAGATTTGGGGGTCCTTCGTAAATAATTATCTGCCCTTTTTTAGGAATAAGATTGTATTGATTTGCTTCTTCTAACGTGGTTCTCCATGGAAGAAAACAAGCCCAAATTTTGTTCCCTCCCCTTTCAATAAAATGCCTCTCAAAATGACCATTGCCAATAAGATTATCCTTGTTCCTACCCCTTAAAAGCCAAAAGAGATAATCACTGCTTCCAAACATAACGGAAAATAAAAATTAGGTATTTTAAATCTTTTCACCAGAAAAAGCCATCGTCCCTTTTTTTCCTCTTCATTTCATGCAGGTCGGCAATTGTCAGTTTCACGGTTCCCTTCAAAATCACGTATTCCCAGGTGACAAAGTTGGAACCTAGCTCTTCACTGCAACTGACCCGAGCCAGCTTGTCGTTGCTCATGAAATAGGCATCACATCCAAAATACCGGTGAGCGTGGTGTTGAACTCCTCTACCCACTTAGGCGGTACACTAACGGTCACTTTGATGCTGTTAGCCGTTAGTAAATCCTCAATGCCAATCGAACGCCTGATGGACTGCGTTGTGTTCTGGTCAAATCCTGGGTAGTACTTGCAATCTCTTACAAGAATTCCTTTCTCCTGAAGAGCTGCGACAATGGCGGAGGCGCTGTGGTTGGGAAATGTCAGCCATATATGGTTCAGGCTACTCGGCACTTCGGCTGCTCCGTAGGCTGAAACGCGGCTACGGATTCGCTCTTTGTTCTCGTTGCAGGTCTGTAGCAGAACAGGTAGCCAATCCGCTTTTGACAGATATCCTGCGATTGCCGCTCTCTGCCCAACGATACTGCTTCCGAGGTTGTTTGGTCGTCGCGACGCCAACTTCTCCATATTTTCTTGATTGGAAACGAAGCCTCCGACACGGAAGCCGGACAGCCCCATATCCTTGCTTGTGCTCCATATGACAATGGTTTTTTCAGGATACTCGTCGTATGGGCAAACGAAGTCGCTGATATAGCTATGGTATGTCGCGTCCACCAAAAGCCACGCATCCTTGGCGCGGCAGGCGTCGACGATAGCCATGGTCTCTGAAGGCGTGTACTCGTAGCCGGTAGGATTCTGACCGTTGACAAAATTCACCATTGACATCGGCGTGACATCATTCGGCGTCAGTTTTCCTTTCGTCGCAAGAACCGGCTTGGTCGCATAAACCCTCGGCCATACCCATCCTGGATCGCAGTCTACGAACGCATCATAAGGCAACGAACCGGCGACATGATAAATCGCCTCGATTCCGCCGTCCGTAACGCAACAACTGGCAGGGGTTTTAATTCCAAGATCATCCAACACCAACCGGTGCAGTTCCGGGAAGCCCATTGGAGGCGCATACCCTTGGTAGTCTTTTCTATCGATGGAATCTTGGATCGCCCGCTTAATAGCAGGGTGGGGCTCAAGATAGACACATGACTGGCCCATAGGGAGCCGGCCTTGGCTATTGTCTGCCGTCGCCGTCATGATTACCTCCCATTGCCGCGCAGTAGACAGGCGTGGCACTCTTTAAGAACATAAACATGTGGTTCGTTATTTACACTTTCACTTATAATTCCTTCATTAAGTCTTCTTTTTGCGTCAATTGCAAGTTTTTGTGATTCTTTCAGCATAAATTTCATTAATTCTTTGCATTTTTAAAATCTTTCACCAGAAAAAGCCCTCGTCCTTTTTCTTCCTCATCTCCTGCAGGTCATCAATGGTCACTTCCGAGCTGTCGCTTTTCTTCAGGACAAGATACCCCTCGTCGTCGACTTCAAACCCTTTTGAATTGTTTTCATCGCTTTCTGAGATAAGATTGTTTATTCTGCCAGCGTTTTGCGAAGACTTTCTCAGGTTTATGTTAAGGCAATTCTCTATTTTTGTTATTATATTCCTGTTCTTGGGAACATGCCCTTTTTCAACAAGCCTTACGACCTTCTCTGGTTCCCTTATTGCCCTAGCGAGCTGCTCTTGGGTCATGTGCTTGATTCTTCTGCCGCGCATGACAATCCAGTGGAAATTGTATATAAGCTCTTTTTTGATTTCATCGTCTGTGCTGAAGTCCAGCAGGTCCCTCATGGTGCTGTTTTCCGCTATTCTTTTCAGTAAAACATCTTGTGGAATTCTCTCCGGCCTTTTCTCAAACTTCTTTGGATCAACTCCCGAAATTTTCACCATTCTTTGATAAACGCTCTCTTCCTTCAACTCATAGTTTGGAAGGCTTCTCTTTACAAGGGGCAAATTCTCCCTCCCGTAGCATTTTCCGCAAATCTTCACAATCCCCTCTTCAGAGACAACCTCAAAAAGCACGGCCTTGGTTTCAGGGGTTTGGCAGATGTGGCATTCTTCCATCAAGGGAAAAACAAGGGCTTATTTTTTAATATTTGTATTGTGGGAAGATATGGTTTTTATTTTAAATACTGCTCAAGCTCCTCCGCGGTCTTCAATTCATACAAAACAGTTTCCTCATTTATCAAAACAGCGGGAAATTCCTGGACGTTGTAAGTCCTTATCAGATATTCCAAAGAAACGATGTTCTGGTCAACCGCTATCGGAATCAAAATGAAGTCTTCTCCGCTGATTTCCTTAAGTTCCTGAAGGGTCCTGCTCCACACAACTTGTTTTGAATTGATTTCGACTTCGTCTATGTTGTACTGGTAAAGGTAAACGACGGTGTTTATCTGCCCGCAGTTCTTTTCGACATTTATCACATTCATCCAAAGCAAAGTTCTGAGAAGGTCGTATTTTCTATGCAATGTCTTCAAAGAATCTGTAAGTTTGTTTGAATCCTCGTATCTTTCCAGGTTTCTGGCTTCCTCGTAAATCTGGTCTGCAAAGTTTACATTTGCCAGTTTCAAATCCTCGCAGGAAACATAGGGGTTTTCAATAAGCTTTCCTATTGCAAAGGAGTCGTACAATGACGTCTCTGAATTGTAAAACGACATGCTTGTCTCGTCTGCCCTGATTTGCTCAAGGTAAATTCCAAGCACAAGTCCGAGAGCCATGAAAAGCAGCGCTAGGAAAAACGCCTGCCAAAACACGTGCCTGCTGTCTTCCAATTTTCTCAACGCCATGAATATCTTCCCCGGAAAAACTTGTACAATGATACCATTAAAACCAAAGGCCTTAGCAGTATGTACACCAATGAATAAAAAATCACGCTAAAAAAGCTTTCCTTTTCCCTAACGTGCCTGTTTACAAACCTCAATGCAAAAAAGACAAACAAAAGTCCTAGGACGAACAGTATCACTCCAAGAAAGTTCAAGATGCTCGGGCTGAGGTTGACATCCTGAAGTGAAAGGAAAGATGTCTGCGCGGCAATGGAATAGTTTGCCAAAAGGTACGAGTAAAAAAACCTTCGCAAAACCCTGTATGCAAAAATTCCCAGCCCGAAAACGCCAAGGACAAGGGAGATGGAGAAGAAAGGTATTATGAAATATCCCAGCATGCCTTTTTTGAACCACGCGTCCCTATACTTGACTATGCACTGGAAGCCGCCTATGTTCCACCTTATCCTTTGCTTCAGCCAATCGCTTAATCTTTTTGGCGCGACGGTCGAGGATTTCGAGACGAAGGACATTCTTATCTTGTAGCCCTGATGTATAAGGTGCCATGTGGCTTCAATGTCCTCTGTCATGTTTTTCTTGTCAAAACCGTGGATTTTTTTCAAAGCTGATTTTCTGTACAACGCCATTGGCCCGGGAGTGACGTAAATAGAGTCTAGAAAGCCGAGGAGCTTTCTGGTGAAGGCAATGACTTTGTACTCTATTGCCTGCATTCTCCTCAGAAAGTTGTCTCTATATCTCACAAGGATTCTTGTCGTGACTGCGCCAACCTGAGAATCGTCAAAATAACCGGTCATGGAACTTATCGCGTTTTTGTCAGGGTAGGAATCGGCGTCTACAACCGCAATCAGCTCTCCTTTCGCGATTTTTACGGCCTTGTTCAGGGAATCCGCCTTTCCGGAATTTTTCTTGTTCAAAACGCGGACTTTTGGGTATTTTTTCTGCAGTTCAAGCGCGATTTTCAGCGTGCTGTCTTTTGAGCCGTCGTTTATGATTATCACTTCCTTTATGTTATTGTAATCAGATTTGAGAACGCTTTCCACAGTCCCTCTTAGGCTGTCCTGCTCGTTATATGCGGGTATCAAAACAGAAACCGAAAAATTCCTGCCTGATTTTGGGGTATAAAAAATCCTTTCCCTGTTTTGCACGAACGTCAGCATGAACAAAAGAAGGAAGTATATTGCAATGAACATGTAAAACAAATAGACTATTGTGAGGGTGTTTGGCATTTTATTCCTGCTTTTTTAGCTCCTCTATGACGTTTTTCCCTTCGCTCTTTCCAAGGTTGAAGTAATTGTAAAAGTCGTCGCTCAAGGTTAACTCATAGGTGTGCCCGAGCCTTTTCTTCTTTATCAGGCCAAGGTCGTGAAATTTCTTTATGTGGTCATAGGCTTTGTTGCTTCTTATCCTCACAAGAACAGACTGCTTCAGCGGCTGCTTGTACGCTATTATTGCAAGAGTCTGCTGCTCTGACCTTGAGAACTCGCTGTTTCCGGTGGCTATCTTGTTTATGACGTTTGAGTACTTTGAACCAACATCCATCTTCCACATCCCGTTTTTCTCCAAAATCTCTATCGCGGAATCGTCATTGTTGTACCTTTTCTTCAGCTCCTGTATCAGCTCTTTTACAGATATCGGGTTAAGGTCTGACAGGGAAACAAGTTCCTGAATCGTCAAGTACCTTCCGGAGATGAAAAAAACAGCCTCAAGCCTCTTCAAGTCCTCTTTTTCGCCGTTGTCCATCCACTACATAAAAAGCCGAGATTTAAAACTCTTTTCTAAACTGTTTATAGTCGTTTAGAAAGGTTTAAATTCAAAAAATCATTTGGGTGTTAATGGCTGAAAAACAAAAAAGCAACGAGCAGGATTTTTGGAATTTCATTTCAATACTGTTTTTCCTTTTGGTTTTCGCGCTGATATACTACTCTTTCATGGCGGGAAATTTAAGCGTTTTTTACAGCGCCAGCTTCCTTGACCTTTTCCTTCTTTCCTTTGCAACTCTGCGCATTATCAGGCTCTTAAGCTACGACAAGGTCACGTCTTTCATGAGGGATTTTTTCAACAAGAGGGACAAAGGCGTTGGAAAGACAGCCTATGAATTGCTGATTTGCCCTTGGTGCACCGGAATATGGGTTGCCATGTTAATTGTTCCATTTTACTTCCTTACTGAGATAGGTAAGATTTTTGTGCTTATAGCCGCGGTAGCGGGAATAGGCAGCCTGATTCAAGTTGCGCTGAATATAATGGGGAA
>CAYXIC010000010.1:0-6125 GCA_964465625.1 Candidatus Woesearchaeota archaeon | reverse complement strand
CCTATTCCCGAGAGGTTGTAGAACTGCTCTCCCTCAGAGGTTTCTGTTGAGACTACGTGTACTTGTGCGGAAATTTTCTCTGCCATTACCCTCAGGTCATTAAGTTTTTTCTTGTCAAGCTTTTTTGACAATATCAGCGTTTCAACAGCCCCGTATTCAAGGGCTTTTCTGATTTCTTTCTCGTCGTACAACGCCAGGTCAGGGCTCTCTCCGAGCTTTTCAAAGAACTTTTCCAGGATTTTTCTTTCCATTGTCATTTCCTGTTTTGACAAAATGTCCTGGGACTTTTTCACCAATTCCTTCAAACCCTGAATGTCATTGTCCCCTGTGTCTATGACTCCTATAACCTTCTCTCTCAATTTTGTGGCAAGATACTCCCCCTCAACAAATTCGTTTTTTGTTGGAATAGGGCCCCCTACAAGTATTCCCTTGAGCTTTGGCATGTCAAAAAATATCTTCTTCATTTCCTCTGCAATTCTCTTGTAAAACTCCTTTGTCAGGCCTTCGGTAATCCTGTGAAAACGCTGGGATGATTGACCACCGGCACGAACCTTGGAAGGGACTCCGGAAGTCATCTTCTGCAGGACTTCAATTCTCTTGCCCTCTAAAATTCCTATCGTGGCTTCCTTCCTGTCCATCACCAAAAGCCCGAAGACCTCTGTAACCTCAAGCATTTCCTTTAATGGATCAAGGACAAATTGCTTGTCGCAGCGGTACATTCTTGTCTTCAAGGGTGCCATAGGCTCTATGGACCAAATTCTTAAATCATCCTGTCCCTCTGTCTTCGAGATGTTTCCAGAAAAAATGGCGAGTCCGTTTTCTGGCGTTTTTTTGTGCTCCTTAAGGCTTCTTGTTATCTTGTCCAATGCGTTGGAAACGTTTTTCCTTGTTCCGGTTGATTTTATGTTCTTAGCGGTGGATTTCTCGGATTCAAGCTGGTCCGCGACAGTGTATATGTTCTGTCCAGATGGTATGTAGACTGTTATTAGTTCCGTGGCCCTGGCCCTGTATTTTTCAAGTTCCTCGACAAGTTCTGTTAAGTCATCCTTTTCCATCGGCATTTTAAATAAATTCCACCTTGAATTTTCCTTCTTTTATTTCTTTTGCGTTTGTGACGTTTTTTAAGTCCTGAATAATTTCTTTTAAAGCGCCATAAGTTTTCTTATCGATAGTTAACATTATTGGATGATTCATCGGTTTTTTATTTTGTGTTTTTACACCCCTGATTTTAGAAATTAAATCTGTTAACATAAACCACTCATTTGCGAACGGAAAATATTTGCGGTTGCTCCATTTTTTTATTTTCTTGGCGTCATATTCAGGCCATTCTGAAATATGAATTGACTTAACTTTCTCTATTTTCCTGAAATGCTTCTGATAAATTTCTTCGGTAACAAAAGGCATAATGGGAGCGAGCATTTTCAATATTGTTAATAAAGACTTATACAAAGTATAAAATGCGGACATTTTTTGTTCTTTTGTTCCGTTATAAACCCTCCACTTTACAATCTCAAGGTAATGGTCGCAATAAAATTTCCAAAAAAATTCTTCTGTATTTAATTTGGCTCTTGCATAGTCATACTCTTCAAAATGAGGTGTTGTTGTATAAATTGTTCTATTTAATTCGTCCAAGAACAATTCGTCAATCTTCTCGAGTTTCTTCGGTTTCTTAAAGTCAAAATCCTTCAGGTTCATAAAAACAAAATTTGCCGCGTTTGACAATTTGTTAACAAGCCTTTTTCCCGTTACAACGTCTTTTTCCTGATACTCAAAATCCTCGCCAAGCTTTGAAGATGCAGCCCAATACCTCAGTGCATCTGCCCCGTATTTTTCAAGCACGTCCTGCGGACTGACGACATTTCCCTTGCTTTTTGACATTTTTTCTCCCTTTAATGTCACATTACCGGTTATGAAAATATCATCCCAGGGTAATTTTTTCTCATGCAATAAGCTCCTCACGATGGTGTAAAACGCCCATGTCCTTATTATGTCGTGTCCCTGCGGCCTTAACGAGTACGGAACCTTAACCCTATTTCCGAAAATGCTTGATGCTATTTGCGGCGTCAATGAGGATGTGGCCCACGTGTCCAAAACCTTATTCTCTGCAACAGCGGGTTTTTTGCACTTTGGACATTTTTTTTCCACACTAATAGGGTCTATTGGAAGTTCTGATTCCTTTGGAATGATGGTTTCACCGCATTCAGCGCATTGCCAAAGAGGAATCGGAACACCAAAATGCCTCTCTCTTGAAATTATCCAATCCCAATCAAGACCATTTACCCAATTTTCATATCTTTTTATCATATGAATTGGAAGCCAGTTTATTTCCCTTGCTTTTTTAAGAAGTTGCTTCCTAAAATCAAGAATCTTAAAGAACCACTGCTCTGCAGGAAGAAACTCTATGCCCACCCCTGATTTTTCATAAACATTCACTACATGATTTATTTTTTTCTGTGATTCTATAAGATTACCGGATTCAAGGTCTTGGAGAATTTCTTTTCTTGCTTCTTTTATCGGCATGCCTTCATATTTACCTATGTTTAAGGTGCCATTTCTGTTTAAGACAATTTTTGGCTTTAACTTATGCCTTTGGATGGCATCAACATCATATTTATCCCCATAAGAGCAAACCATCAATATTCCAGTACCTTTTTCCATGTCTGCCGAATCGTCCGCAATTATTGGAACTTCATGGTTAAAAATAGGAACAACAGCTTTTTTCCCAATAAGGTTTTTATGCCTCTTGTCTTTTGAGTTTATGAAAATCGCAACGCATGCCCCAAGAAGTTCTGGTCTTGTTGTTGCAATCAAGAAGTGTTCTTTTGAGTTTTTTATTGAAAACTTTACAGTTGAAAAGAGTGTTTCCATTTCCTTGTCCTCAAGCTCTGCTTGCGCAACAGGAGTTTGAAATACAACATCCCAAATTGTCGGAAAGTCCTTCTTGTAAATCAGCCCTTTTTTATATGCATCAATAAAGTACTTCTGAGATATTCTCCTGGAATTATGGTCTATTGTTGAATAGATTTTTTCATAATTGCAAGATATTCCGAGTTTTTTCCAATCATCAATAAAACCGGGAAGAATCTCCTTTAGCGTCTTAACGCAAAGGTCTATGAAGTCCTTTCTCGACATATCTTCACTTTTTATACCGTTGATTTTTTCCACTAGTTTTTCAGTGGGGATTCCGTTGTCATCTGTTCCGAAAGGATAAAAAACCCCGAAACCAGCCATCCTCCTGAACCTTGCGATAAAATCCATTTGTGAGTACATGAATGCGTGCCCCATATGCATATTTCCAGAAACCGTCGGCGGAGGCGTGTCTATGGAATAAACCTTTTTCCTGCCGAAGTCGGCCTTGTAGATTTTTTCCTTTTCCCAAAACTTTGCTATTTCATTCTCTTGCATTTCACTATTCAGTAAAGCAACTTTTAAAATCTTGTTGCAAAAACTTTTTATAGTAATGGCAACTTGAACCATGATGGCAAATGAAAGCATAAACCTCCCGACCGGATTCGGCGGATTGATGAGGTTTAACGAGGAATATTCGAGCGTCTTCAACCTGAAACCGGTTCACGTGGTAATCTTCGTTATACTCATTGTCGCTTTCAGGGTTCTTCTTGGAGTGGTTTACTGAATCCGAAAAAATTAAGCACTATATAGTGAAGAAAAATATAAAAAGCCGCAAATCCTCTTAGTTCATACTTCTAATTTGGATGTTAAATTTAGAGGGTTCAATGCCATGGAAGACATTATTCAGGAAAAAATTAGTGCAGACCATCTTCTGTATGTCAGTTTAAAGTACACTAAAACTTGCGATGTCATAGTGAACCTCATTCTGAGGTGGAGAAAGATGATAGAAACCAGCATAGACGAGATACTGAAAAAGGCCAAAAAGAAGAGGAAGATTTCCACCGTTCCGGGAAACCCGTCAAAGAAGATAGAGCAGGTCAGAAAGCTCTTCAGGAGGGACAAAAACTTCCAGGAAGTCATAGACATGTATGAAATGTTCAGGAAAATTGAGGAGCTTAGGAAGGAAAGAATAGGGGAATTCAGGAAGAATGTGACGCTGAAAGTGATCTATCGCGGCGAGGAGATAAGCATCAATCTTGAAAAGCTGAAAATATACGCCGACAAGTTGGAAAAATTTATAAGCGCGACAAAACAATTCCTTCTTAACTAGAATTTTCCACGAAGTTCTAAAGTTTTGATCTGAATGGCCAAGATGAGAAAATTAATCGTAATAACATCGGGAAAGGGCGGCGTCGGCAAAACAACAACTGCAATAAATCTCAGCGCCGCAATGAATTATTTTAAAAAAGACGTTCTTTTGGTTGACGGCAACCTAACAACGCCAAACATAGGCATATATCTCGGCTCTCCGGAAGTTCCGGTTAACCTTAACCACATACTCTCTGAAAAGGCGGATGTTTACGAGGCGATATACGAGCACGAATCAGGGATAAAGGTCATACCCTCCTCTGTTTCAATAAAGGAGCTGAAAAAAATCAGACCTGAGAAAATGAAGGACTTCAAGAAGGACTTCAAGAAAGCTTCTGAGATTGTAATCGTGGACAGCTCTGCGGGACTGGGTATAGAGGCGGTTTCCGCAATTGACCTTGCCGACGAACTAATAATTGTGACAAACCCCGAGATAACTGCCATAACAGACGCATTAAAAACCATAAGGCTTGCCGCAGAGAGGAGAAAGCCGGTTCTGGGCGTGATAATAACAAAAGTCAGAAAGGACTACATTGAAATGGATCCTGATACTGTGAGGGAAATGCTAGAAATACCGATTTTGGGAATGGTTCCCTACGACCTTGACGTTCCCGAATCATTGAGCATGAGAAACGCGGTAGTGAACACGCATCCTAAGTCAAAGACCGCAAGGGCCTACAAGGAAATCGCAGCCGGAATCCTCAATGAGAAGTACGACTCTGAAAAAGATGCCGAAACGTTGCTTGAAATGATTTTCAGGAAGCTGAGGATAAAAAGCAGGAAAAAGTGAATAAAATCACAACAGTTCTTTTAAGCAGCATCTAATTCAACTGTTCTACCAACGTGGTCCTGTACAAAGTAGCCCCTTATACTTTCATCAATCGTCCAAATTGGAGATCCATTGCCTATCCCTCCAAAAGAAAGCTGCTTTGCAAAAGGCTGTTCTTGCGCATTAACATATTTTTCCCCGTTTAGGCTTATAGAAACGTTCTTGATTCCAAATGGTTCCAGTACTCCCCTATATTTTTTTAGGTCTTCATTACAAAAGCAAAATTTGATTACATCGCTCTCCTCAAATATATCCAGAGGAAGTTTGTTGTCAAAGCCCCCTTCGAAATCTCCTTTTGGAATTTCACCATCAAAAGCATATGGAAATTTAACAGAATCACTTAATGCCTCTTCCAATTCGCTTTTAGTTATGTAAAAAGGTCTTCGGGCCTTTTCCGCAGCGACAAATTCTTCAGGTCTTTTCATTGCAGGAGAGTTTCTTGTTATGTATCTGCCATCTCCAGGGACATAAATTGCTGCCTCACTAACCCTGTTTCCATGTAATACCGAAGCCGGCATGAAATAGGTGAGATTTGCATTCTGGCCGTTTCTTCTTAAATTTTCAAGCCATCTGGAATGAGTTTCAAAATCACGGATCCTTAAGGTTAAATTCTCAGCTAAAGAGATCAAATGATATCCTTCCTTTTCCATGGCTCTTAAAGCTTTATCAAATTCCGCATAAAATAATGCTGAAATTCCATGATTTGGAGAATCAACCCTAAAACTGACCTTTTCCATAAATCATTAACTTAAGGTGTATTTTTAAGAATTTATATACTAAAAAATTCACTTATCTAATTTTCTTAATTTTGTTGTACAAGAAGTCAAGAGATAGATGACTTATCAAACCTATTCCTAAAAACATTAAAGGGCGATAAAATAACAGAGCAATTGAAATAAGCAAAACGACTCTCCAATTTCTATGAAAAAAATGTGTTTTGAATGAATTTCTTTTCGGGTTGAATATAGGCTTAGCATTCAAATGGTCCAAATCAATTAATTCTGAAGCTAATACAAGAAAAAGGTCAATGTTATTTGTTATTATCAGTGTTTTTCCCAAAATAAGATAAACAATTAGG
>CAYXIC010000009.1:0-16670 GCA_964465625.1 Candidatus Woesearchaeota archaeon | reverse complement strand
GGGCTAGAATAAACCTCAACAACAGCCCCTCCGACAGTGACACCCATAGATGTGGGTTTTTCTGCATAAGTATTTTCTAAGTTTTCTGCAACTGCCTTATGAGAACTACAAACCGACTGTGCTTTCGCATAATTTGGAAATCCAAATGAGCTAATTCCATAGGCCGAAGCCCCTGCAACACCAACTCTTAACAAAGAATTCCTGACTTTTGCAGCAAGCCCTCTGGAATTTTCCTTGTCGTCCCTTAAAATATGGTATAAGTCCCTTGTCATTTCAATCAATCACTTGCAAGTAAGTGTGTTTTTCCATTTTTATTTATTATTGTGCTACGATGCGTTGTTTGTTATCACCAAATTAAGCTCGTCTTCAAGCCTTAGCGTTATTTCCATTAAGTCACTCAATTCGGCTTTTACTTCTTCATGCTCCATTTCTTCATTCATTCTTGAATGACTTGAAACATAATTCTTGGCCTGAACTAAATCTAAGAAGCTTGTCTTAATTCAATTCAGATCCAAAAAGTCTGAATCAAATCAAGGGTATTTAATTGTAGCAGCGACTAGGCCAAGGCAAAAATTCCATGACATCAAAGGTCTAGGCAGGCTGCTCATGATGATATTCATACATACTCATTCTTTATAAATTTTTTTATGCCTGGGTTTAAAAGATATTTTTTAATAGTTTCCTCATTTCTACCTTTCCTTCATTTTTGGGACAATAAAAAGTGATAAAAACCGCAAACACACTTTATATTTCCCAGTATATCCCCCTATGTAAAGCGTTAATAAATTAGTTGATTTTATCAGGCATATACTAGCAATCTCCAACAGCCTTCATCAATTCCATCTTAAACCTGCCGAGGTCTCTTGCCAGTATTTTCGCGCCTATCGCATCCTCATGCCCTCCGCCTGTTGAGTCCTGGTAACTCTTCAGAATGTCCATAACAATTTCCCTTACCCCTGGACCTCTTGCGGAGATGTTGACCTTCATTCCCGAAACAAAAGCCACGGCAATGTACTTTCCCGGAAACAGGTAATTCAACTCGTTTGCAACGTCGCTGCTTATGCTTAAGTCTCCAGCGTACTGGAAGAACAAAAGCCTTCCTGAAATGGTGTTTTTGGCCTTTTCAATCAGTCTCTGGTATTTTTCATTTATCTGGTTGAACCTCTGGTGCATTGTGTGGTTTCCCGGGCTGTCCTCGAGAACTTCATAAGGGCTTTTAACAGACATGAGAAATTTCATCATTCTTACGACGTTTGTCGTTCTGTCCTTGAGCGCAAAGCTCATCATGTTTGTTATTTTTCCTATTCCCGACCTGTATCTTATCTCAAATGCATCTTCAGAATCTATCGTCAAGTCTGGATAGGTATTCTGAAAATCCTTGTAAAAATCAGGGAAAAACCTGTCCGCAATGCACCCTGCGACCGCAATCCACATGTCCTCTTTTTTCTGCGAGACTTGGTAGCAAAGATATGTCGTGGGACCGCTGCTTTCCGAATTTGCTCTGGAAAGGGGATTGTAATGGTTCACGAAATTCGGGACTTGGTTTTTGATGTCGTGGTGGTCTATAAATACAACAGGCACGTTTATCTCTCTCGCTTTGTCAAAAAACTCCTTTGAAACCAAAGGCTTGTCAAGAATGAAGATATAATCCGCATTCAATTCGTGCACTTTTCTGAAGTATTCTCCCGTGAGATCTGGAAATGACTTTATCGGCACGCCTTTTCCCTTCTCGCAAAACCTCTGCAGCAGCAGAAAGGAGCACAGTCCGTCGGAGTCATTGTCAAAGAAAAATACAGGATTCTGAGCTTTGTTCAAATGCTCCCTTATTTCCTTAACTTGTTGAGGATTAAGCATCTTTTCTTTTTTCCTTGCTCGCAAAAGTCCTCGCGACAATAAGGGGAAAAAGTATTGTCGCGTCGCCGAAGACCTTTACAGACGCGGAATTTTTTCCCTTCAATTTTCCCCAGGAAACAGCCTCGTCAGGACGGGCATTTGAGTCGGCGCCGTCCCACTCCTCCCCTGTGTTTATGTAAACGCCGTAGTCCGCGCCGTTCCTCATCATGTTTGCGTTTAGGATGTGGTGCTTTGCCATTCCGCTTCCGAGCACTATAATCCCTGTTTTTTTCCTTGTTATTGTAAATTCGTTCAGTCGGTGTATATCAGATGCAATGTCAATTTTGAAATCAGGATTTTTGTACATGAAAAAGTGAATCATGTCTCCCAAACTGCCGTCGGTTATTCCCGGACAATAAACATCTATCCTGTTTTTCCAGCACCAGTATAAAATACTTGAGGGGTTGCTTATCTTCTCGCCAAGCAGTTTTATAAATTCAGAAACTGCAATAATTCTTCCTGTTAATTTCTGCACTTTATGAACCTCTTCCAATATGGGCTTCATGAACTCTTCAAACTTCACATAGCGCGAGTTTGGAACAAGGATGTTTCCTGTCCTGTTAACCCCTGAAAGCCTAAGGAGCTCTCCTGAATCAGAGAACTTTCCTATCTTGAAGTCTCCGAGGCACTTTATTATGTCCTCTTCAATTCCTCCTGCCGTTGTTACAAAAACATGAATCATCCTGTTTTCACACAAGTACCTTATCACGTCCCTCACTCCGGAGGTTACAAGGTTTGAACTGCATCCGAGGAAGATTGTTGCCTTGTCATGAATCATCTTGTTTACTATTTCAATCGCATTTGCAAAATGCGTTGCCTGAAAACCTGTTGATGCGTAAGAGTCCAATAGCTTCTCGTAATCAACGCCTTTGTTAAAATCGTATCCCTTTACGCTAATTCCTTGGGGCTCTTCAGAGTTTCTAAGCACGTTTTCCCTTGATGTTTTCTCCGTACCAATCGGCTTCTTCATCAATTATCAATAAAAAAACAATTTTTAAGCCTTCCTAAAATCTATTTTGAAATACGAGAATCTTTTTAAATCTCTCAAGCCAATAAGTAGCATGGAAAAGTGGACAGAGCTTTTGCTTGGTTTAATAGTAGTGGTTGCCGTGATATTCCTTGCATGGGCATCATCTGCCTACAGTTGGACTCTCTTCGGCAAGGACTTCAACTTCCTGCACAGCGCATGGATATTCCTCAAAGGCGGCATATTCTGGCTTGTTTTCCTTATTGGATTACTGCTGATAGTTCTGGGGCTTAACGACCTTAGGGATTAATATCCCTTGATCGACTGGCTTAATTGGTTTAAATATTGTTAAGCAATTGAAAATTCGGCAGGCGAAAAAACCAAACTATTCCGGTAAGGATGCCAAAAATTATAAATTCTATAAAAACAAACATGTTCCAAACATAAATAAAAAATATTTCCAAATAAAAAAATAAGAAAAATTTAAAAAAATAAAAAAAAGAAACAGGACTTAGTTAGGGATCAAGGCAACAATTGCTGCAACTGCTCCGCCGATTACGTCCAGCCAATAGCCTGGAACCCAGTGACCGACTACAGCAACAACTCCTGCAACAACAATCACCCATCTTTTCCAGTCGTTCATTTTTCCTCCTTGTTTAGTTTAATATTTTATAGAGGCGGGGGGAGTATTTAAATCTAACCCTATCTGAACCAATATATGAAGCTACCCTCGATGATTGCGGCAATCAAAAGCAACGGAATTACGACAAGAACAAACACCCTGAAGGAATTTTTTAGATAGTTTTTCAATGCATTCAGCTTTTTTTCGCGAAAAACAAAGCTTCCGATTCTAAGCCCAAGGCCAAGGGAGATGAACACTGCCGGAAGTTCAAATATTCCGTGGGGAAACAATCGGAAAAGCGATGAAAAACCCTCTGCACCAACGGCAATGTTTGCAACGAATCCGAGAAGATAGCCGTTAACCACTGTAACGATTATGGAAGGTATGCCTAAAAAAATCCCGAAGAGCATCCCGAAAAAGCTGCTTTGAAGATTGTTGAAAAAAATAAAGTTTATCAGCTCAAACTGGCCCATGTCCTTTGTTTTTTCCAAAAGCTGCTTGATGAATTCTATTATCTGGTTTGATATGTAATCCGGAGGGGGAACAAGAAAGCTGAATATGGAAAATATGAAGAATATTCCTATGACAGAGTAGATGAAGTTTTTTGACTCTTTGATGAAACTCCAGCTTTTTTCATAATGTTCCTTTATTGGGAATTTTTTTCTTTTCATTTTTTGCGGTTTGACTCGCTCGCTTCGTTCGCTTGATATTGGCTTTTGGTTAACTTAAAAGATTTAGGGTTTTTCATTTATTTATATGCTCCTAAATCACTTAATCCGGCATTTCATCTAAAATGCCTCTGTATGACCATTGTTTTTTGCGGAAATTTTTTTCTGAGGTAAATTCCATAGCACACGCCAAGGAACAAACCGCCAATGTGCGCGCTGTTTCCTATCGGCAACGGGAAAAAATATCCTATCACAACCAAGGGAACAATCGCGATTATCGGCAAAATCCACATCGGAAGCTCAACAGGAATTGAAAGTTTTCTGAAATTCTGATTAAAGGAAAAAATGGAGAAAATCATCACTACGATTAAAATGTTCACCAATGAATTAAATATTGTTGAAAAAGATGATGGAACAAACGGGCTTAATACGACCTGAAGCAAAATCAATATCAATGGCCCCAAAATAAGGTATATCCTTGAATAAGGCACTAAAACAGCCAAAACACCCAAAAGCCCGAAGATTGCACCGCTTGCCCCTATTCCTGGATTGTTGTCGGAAAAAATAAGCCCGGAAAGAACGAAAAAAATTCCCCCGACCAATCCAGAAAGAAGATACACCCCGAGAAGCCTTCTTTTTCCTATTATCCTCTCAAGAAAATTCCCTATGAAGAACATGGAGAACATGTTTGCAAATATGTGAAAGAAAAGTATGTGGGAAAACATGCTTGTTATCAGCGTCCAAAGGGATTTTCCCTGGGCTATTAAAGAAGGTGTAAGAGCAATGTTGTCAAGAAAAAATCCTTCCCCATAAAAAGTAAAAATAAACAGCGAAACAAGATAAAAAGCCAAATTTAGAATGATCAGCTTGTTCGTGACACTAAGTTCCTGAAAAAAACCCCTTCTTCCCGGATAAAGCGCGTATCTGTAAGCCATGAAAAGTTATCTTCTCTTTTTTCTTTTCGTCTTTTTAACATTCTTGGATTTTCCTGTTTTTCTTTTTCCGGGTTTTTTTCTCCCTGCTTTTTTGGCTTTTGGATTTTTCCTGCGCGTTTTTGCCTTTTCCTCTGACTTCATCTTCTTTCTTTTTGCCCTGGCTTTTTTTGCGACCTTTCTTCTGGCTTCCTTCTTTCTTCTCTCCTCTTTTTTCATTTCCTTATGTATTATCTCCCCTTTCTTGCCCTTCTCCATGACTATTTGCCCGTTAACCACTGCAAGCTCCTCCTCGTGCTTGAGAAGATTTTTTTTCAGTTCCTTGATGAGTTTTGAGTTGTCCTTGACCTCAAAGACCGTTCCGCACTCCGGGCAGGTGAAGTTGTTCAACAATGCATTTTCCTCGTCCATTTCTATGTGGCAGTTTGCGCAGACGTAAAATACCTTCTTTTCCCTTATCCCTATCTGGTTGTTTATCTGGGATATTTTCTTTTCAAGCATGTTTTTCAGGACTTCCAGCGACCTCAGAGGTTCAATCCTCCAGAAATAAGTGTACCACCCCTTCCTCTTGTCCTTTTTCCTTATGTATGACACTATGCCGTGGTCTGAAAGCTTGTAGAGCAAATTCCTCACTTGATTCACCGTTATGTTGAGCTTTTTCGCTATTATGAACTCGTTGACGTGCTTCTTGTTGAAAAGAAGCGGAACCATCTCCTCTGCCTGCTTCCCGGCAATGTCGTTCGAGACTTCCTGGAGAAAAGCCCTTAGCTTTTTCTCGTCGGCATTTGCATCGGGTTTTTTTTGTGCTTTTTTGCTTGGCATTTTTGGGATTTTTTGCTTTGGTTTTGTAATTTTAATTGAAAAAGGTTTTTAAACTTATATTCTTTTTTATATATATTAAAACATAGGTGTTGAAAAATGAATTGGTTTGGAAAAAAAGAGGATGCGGAAAACGAGAAGATTTCTGAACTCCCAAAGCTTCCAGAGCTTCCAAGATTAAGCGACTTCGGAAGAAACGACGAATACAATGGCGATGGGGAAAGGTTCCAAAGCAGCCAATTGCCAAGGCTTCCTTCTTATCCAGATACTCACTTTGGAAAGGACTTTTCCAAAAGCGCGATAAAAGACGCTGTCGTGGGGAAAAAAACAGGTGATAACGACGAGTTTGCAGATGAATCCTTTCATCAGGGGACGATGCAAATTCCTTCAAGGCACATTTCCAGAGAGATGCCAGATGATTATGACGCGCATGAGGACGTGAAGGGCTATCCTGTAATAAGAAAGCAACGCGTAAAGGAGACAGAACCCATATACATAAGGCTTGACAAGTTCAACGAAAGCGCGAAGATCTTTGACAGCACCATGTCCAAGATAAACGACATACAACGCACCTTGGGTGAGATAAAGAAAATAAGGCAGGAGGAGGAAGCCGAGTTGGGCGAATGGGAAAGGGAAATACAGGAAATAAAGAGGCAGTTGGACAAGGTTGACCGCGAGGTCTTCTCAGGAGTGTGAATATGCACAATCACGATGCAATTCATTTGAAATTGGATTATGTGAACGCATTGGATTCAAAAAAAGACCTTCTTAATTCCGAGAAAAACCTCATGCTAATGGCCAAGGCAATGCACTCTTACGCCTCGCTGAGAAAAAAGGAATTGAAAAAAAGGGTTACCCTAGGAAGAAAGGCGAAGGAACTTGCTTCCCTGCTGAAGAAAATGCAAAAAGAAATGCCTGAAACCCGTACGCCGAGCGTTGGAAAGAAGCATGTTAATGAAACAATAGTTCATGCGCCTTCAGCAACCAAAAAGCAGGACAAGGGCAGGGAAAACATAGAATCCCAGCTTGAGGAAATACAAAGAAAGCTCAATGACATAGCAGGATAGATTTGTCCTAAGGATTACCTATAATATCTACTGGAATCCACCCCGTTCTTTGAGAATTAAAAACTAAATGCCCGTTTTCAACGAGGTGACCTTCGTCACTAGAAGAAAAATAACGGATTCCGCTTTTGCCCTTCCCTATCCTCCTATATAATTCTTTGCTAACTTTTACTTTGGCGGACCTTCCTGCAGGTCTAGAATATTCATCAGGCACTTCGTTAGGCATTTCACTCCAATATTTTCTAACATAACTCTTACAGTCTTCTTCTGTAAGATGTAGTGAAAAACCATCTGGCCTTACACCCCAATTTCGTTCAGATTCTTCCCAGCTTAAATAAACTGCGTCTTCAAGTTTTGAATTTTGTTGCTCTGTTTTTCTGTTTTTTTCTAAACCTTCATTAATTTCGTCCATCATTCTCCTCAAACCCATTAAAGGCGGACCAAATCCTGCTCCCATTCTAGTCCATTAAAACTTGACTTGTATATAAAAGACCCCTCTCCAATTTTGTTGAGTAATATTTATAAAACCAAAATTGTTTTTTTTGTTATGGACACACATATGCTAGAAGACATGGGGTTATCTCCAACTGAAATAAAGGTGTTTGTCTCGATACTTGAATTGGGGGAATCAAAAGCCGGAAAAATAATCGAGAAAACCAAGCTTCAAAGTTCATCCGCTTACAACTCAATAAACAGCTTAATAGAGAGGGGGCTTGTTTCCTACATAAAAAGAAGCCATATCAAGTTCTACAAAGCCGCCGATCCGGAAGCAATTTTGGAGTATATAGAGTCGAAAAAGATAGAATTTTTGAAAATTCTCCCTGAATTAAAGGCCAGGCAAAGCCAAAGGCAAATTGAGAGTGTTGAATTTTTCAAATCCTATAAAGGAATAAAAACGATACTTACCGAATTGCTCATAAACACGAAAAAAGGAGATATTTACAGAACATTTTCCTTAGAAGATACCGATCAATTTCAAAAATCCAAAGAGCAAGTTTATAGGGCTGTAAAGCAAATTGCAAAGGAAAAAAAGATCGTAATGAGGGGAATTTTTCACATCAAAACTCTTAAAAAACCCACAAAAACCTCAATTATGAAAAAAAGATACGTTAATTTCCCAATGCCCCCTAATACCATAATAATAAATGACAAAGTTGCAATAATCTCATGGGAAGAGGAACCCTCAGGCGTCTTAATACATTCAAGAGACATTGCTGAGAGATATAGAGAATTTTTTGATCATTTATGGAGAATAGCCAGAAAGAAATAATTTTAAAATCCTAATTCTTTCAGAAATCCATGATTACAAGGAAGGAACTCATAAAAAAGTACATTGAATTCTTCAAATCAAAGAACCATAAGGAAATACCTTCATCCTCTCTAGTTCCTGAAAACGACCCTACTGTGCTGTTTACAACCGCAGGAATGCACCCCCTTGTGCCATACCTTCTCGGACAGCCGCATGGCTTGGGAAAAAGGATTGTCAATGTGCAGAAGTGCATAAGAACGACAGACATTGACGAGGTCGGCGATGAAACGCATCACACTTTTTTCGAGATGCTTGGAAACTGGAGCTTGGGAGATTACTTCAAAAAAGGCGCAATAGAAATGTCTTTTGAGTTCTTGACAAAGGTTCTGAAGATTCCAATGGGCAAACTGGCTGTAAGCGTTTTCGCAGGAGATAAAGACGCTCCAAATGACGAGGAATCGGCAGGAATATGGCTATCCTTGAGAATTCCAAAGGAAAGGATTGCGTTTCTTGGAAAAAAAGATAACTGGTGGGGGCCTGCAGGAAAAACAGGTCCTTGCGGTCCCGACACAGAAATGTTCTATTGGAAGTCAAACAAGATAAAGCCGCCGAAAAAATTCAATCCTCGGGAAAAAAACTGGGTTGAAATCTGGAACGACGTCCTGATGGAGTATGTCAAAGATGAAAAAGGAAATTACAATACAGCAAAGCAGCAAAATGTTGACACAGGAATGGGTGTTGAGAGGACCATAGCAGTGTTAAATGGATTGGAAGACAATTACCTTGCAGACATGTGGAAGCCTATAATCGAGAGGATTGAAAAGCTGTCCGGAAAAGCATACAAGAGAAACGAAAGAGCAATGAGAATCGTTGCAGATCATGTGAAGGCAAGTGTGTTCATAATTGGCGACGGCGTGGTTCCAAGCAATACGGAAAGAGGATACGTTCTGAGAAGGCTTATCAGGCGTGCAGTAAGATACGAAATGGAACTTGGAATTGAGAAGTCATTGGCAAAAATTGCAGAGCCTGTTTTCAAGATTTATGAAAATGACTACAATGAATTGAAAAACGGCAAGAAAAAAATTCTGGAAGAATTGGAAAAAGAGGAAAACAGGTTTTTGGCAACAATAGACCGAGGAATAAGGATTTTTGAGAGGCTTGTCAAGGACAAAAAAAGCCTTGACGGAAAGGAAGCCTTTCTATTGTATCAGTCATATGGTTTTCCCATTGAGCTTGTAGAAGAGGAATCAAAAAGCAGAAAGATAAAATTCAACAAAGGCGATTTCCTTAAGGAGCAGGAAAAACATCAAGAGCTTTCAAGAACCGCGACAAAGGGAAAATTCACTTCGGGATTGGCGGACCATTCCGAGATGAGCACAAAATACCATACTGCAACGCACATGCTCCACAAGGCGCTGAAAATGGTTCTTGGCAATGAGGTTCAACAGATGGGAAGCAACATCACACCCGAAAGATTGAGATTTGACTTCAGCTTTGACAGGAAGCTCACAGGCGAGGAAATAAAAAAGATAGAGGACGTTGTCAACAAGGAAATAAGCAAGGGGTTAAAGGTGAGCTATGTTGAAATGCCCTATGAAAAGGCGGTTGAAAGCGGTGTTTTGTCATATTTCCGCGAGCGCTATCCTCCAATAGTCAAAGTTTACAGCGTCGGTGATTTTTCAACAGAGATTTGTACAGGCCCTCACGTGAAGAACACAAAAGATATGGGAAAATTCAAAATAACTAAGGAAGAATCCTCCTCTGCCGGCGTGAGAAGGATAAAGGCGGTTTTGGAATAATGATTTTTCATGCAAATTTTTAAAAAGTCTTTTTCTTTGTGAAAAAGATAATGCATACATTGACAGATATCGATGTGTACCGTATTCTTGGAAAAGACGGAAAAACCATTGAGGAATTGTTTGAAGGCTTGCGGCGGAGTTTTGGCACTTCAAGAATGAGCCTTAAAATCTGCCTAATGAATTTGGAAAAGGGCGGGTTGGCAAAGTCCCAACTTAGAGAAAATGGTAATTCTCCAGGCTATTCAAGGCATGAAGAAAGAAATCCTGAAAGAGAATTAGAATATTTTCTTACTGAAGACGGTTTAAGCCAAAGGGGTGTTTATGATTCCGTGGCCAATGCAAGGCGCCAGAGGTTAAATGCAAATTCAACCAGTACAAGGCATTACTGAGTCTTTGTATCTCTCAAACCAAATTATACTCGCCGTCCAGACCGTATTTTTTCCTGAGTTTCTCCAAACTGGAACTGTCAAGATAATTTATCTCCCCATTTTTCGAGATTTTTTCCCTAATTTTGGCCATTGACTCCGCGTCATTGTAATCATCAAGGCTTTTTGGCAATGACAAGCCTTCGGAAATCTCCAAAACTTGTGGCATTGATGTGATCTTCACGCCGCCAACATATTCTACCTTACTGTCTGAGATAATTGCCGGTGCAGATGTTTCAACAAAGCAGTATCCTGAACCTTGCCAACTTTCGGATTGAGGGCATTTTATTCCAACTGATTCGTGATTCTCCTGCTGATTGTAAAATATGGCTGTTCCGTAACCTAATTCTCTTAAAAGAAATGCAAGAAGCTGGGATTTTTCGCCGCATATGCCTTGATTGTCAAAAAGAACTTCATAAGGATAGCGTGTGTAAATCACTGTTTCATCCCTGCTTAAAGAAATCGTTCCGTTTGCATAGCCATATGGAATGTTCTGCACAACGCTTATGGCTATTTTTGCCTGTTTGTCCCTGTCAGGAGTTATGTTCTGGATTTTCAGCGCAAGCTCTGAGAGCGCGTCTTTTTGAATTTCGTCATTTATGCTTTTTAGCTTGAAGTCAAGTCTCGAGGGTGTCTGACTACGGTCGCCAATGTACTCTATGCTTCTTGGAATCTTAGAAGTGTAGTTTGCAAGACTTTTATACGCGGCAAAGTCTATGCTTCCTTCTGTTCCGTCAACGACATATTTCAACAATATGTTTTTCGCGCCTTTTTGGTAAATTGAGGCGCATTTTCCGTTTGTAAGGTTGAATGTATTTGGACAGCCGCACTGCGTAGGATTTTCCAGAAGATTTCCGTTGTCGCAGTAGTAAGGCTTTGTGGAAGAGCATTTTCCAAAATCCGTGCCGTCATTGCACATCGAGGAATTGTCAAACTTGTTTTTTCCAGTTCCAATGTCAAGGGGATTCATCGACATGAAAAGAACCAATGCAAAGAAGATAATTGCAATTATCCAGATTACAGAACTTTCAGTGGTTTTCGGGCTTGCCTTTCCGGTTTCCCCTATGTCTTCCATTTTATTCAATGTATATCCCTGGCTTTCCAGGCTTTACTTTTTTTGATTTGTTTTCCGGATCGTATTTGTTTTTGTCGCTTACGGAATAAATGCTGGCATTTAAGCCGGCCCTTTTTTCTATTGATTTAAGATTTTGTTTGTAGATATCAACCTCTTTCGGCAATGCATAAAGATAAACCTTTGAAATTTTTTTCCCTTTGGCCTTGATTATGCCTGCTATATTGTTTATATCGCTTAACAATTCGTCAATCATTCTGTCTTCCTTCTCAAACCTCCCGTTTATCTTTTTCCCGTCGGCAACAGGCCATTTTTCCAGGCTGATAAAGGTTTTATTTCCCAATTTACTCCAGAGTTCTTCCGTGATGTGGGGGCAGAATGGATGAAGCAGCTTTATCAAATTTTCACAGTCTTTTCTAGAAATGCTTTTTTCATCTGAAATAAAATCAAAAAGCTTCCTCAAGTTTATAATTGCGAGATTGTAGTTGAAGTACTCTATGTCTTTCGTTACGCTGATTATTGTCTTATTAACCCTACTTTCTATTTTTGGGCTTGACTTTCCAAACTTGGCTTTTTCAAAGTATTCAAAGGCTTTTTTCAGGAATCTGAAGCTTCCCTCGATTCCTTTGTCATCCAAATTAAAGTCCTTGTCCAGAGATCCGTTTGAAATCAAAAACAGCCTTAATGTATCGGCTCCAAAATTTCTTACAATTTCTGATGGATCAACAACATTTCCCCTTGATTTTGACATAACGAATCCATCGCTGGCATGGACCATCCCTTGATTGAATAATTTCATGAAAGGCTCATCAAAGTCCAATAGTTCCATATCTCTCAAGACCTTTGTTAAAAATCTTGCATAAATCAAATGCATACAGGCATGTTCCGCCCCCCCTGTATAAAAATCAACAGGCATCCAATATTCTGTTTTTTTCTTGTCAAAGATTTTCTTGCCGTTTTTGTTATCGCAGAATCTTAAATAATACCATGAAGAGTCAAAGAAGGTGTCCATAGTGTCTGTCTCTCTTCTTGCTTTTGATTTGCAGACGGGACATTTTACTTCCACAAATTCTTTGTTTGTCTTAAGGGGGTTACCCACGCCAAACTTGACCTTATCTGGCAGCTTCACAGGCAAATCTTTTTCCCTTACAGGAACTATGCCGCATTTTTCGCAATAAATGATCGGTATTGGCGTTCCCCAATATCTTTGTCTTGAAACAAGCCAATCACGAAGCTTGAACTGTGTTGTGAATTTCCCAAGTTTTTTCCTTTCCAGCGCTTTTACTATGTGCTCCTTTGCCTCGTCGCTCGACAATTCGTTGAATTCGTTTGAGTTTACAAGCTTCCCGAATCCTTCATAAGCCTTTTCCATCACAACTCCTTCTATTTCTTTTGCCTGCGGCTTAATCACAATTTTTATGGGTAGTCTGTATTTTTGTGCGAATTCAAAATCCCTTTGGTCATGGGCCGGCACTGCCATAACCATTCCTGAGCCATATTCAGCAACTACAAAATTTCCTGTCCAAACAGGAATCTTTTCTTTTGTCAGTGGATGAATTGCATAGCTGCCTGTAAATACCCCTTCCTTGTCTAATTTGTCAATATCTTCCTGTTTTATACTTCTTATTTTCTTCAAGAAGTCTTCAACTTTCTTTTTCTCCTTTTTATCAACTAAATCCATAATTCTAGGATGTTGAGCACTAACCACCATAAATGTCACACCATAAATCGTATCCGGTCTTGTTGTGAAAATTTTCCATTTTTCTTTATTAATCTCAAAATCAATTTCAACACCCTGCGACTTCCCAATCCAATTTTTCTGCATTGTCTTTATCCTCTCGGGCCAATCCAACCTATCAACCATCGCCACAAGTTCATCGGCATATTGGGTGGTTTTGATAAACCATTGTTCAAGATGTTTTATTTGAACTTCAGTATCACTGTGCCTCCAGCATTTACCTTCGTGAACCTGTTCATTTGCCAAAACAGTATCGCATTTTGGACAATAGTTAACCGGGGCTTTTTTTCTATAAGCAAGACCCTTTTCAAACATTTTCAGGAAAATCCACTGGTTCCACCTAAAATATTCAGGATTATGACTCCATAAAATCCTGGACCAGTCATAGCTTAAACCCAGAGATTTTTCTTGTGATATGAAATTTTTTATTGCATCATCTGTAAATTTTTTTGGGTGCGTCTTGAACTTTATCGCAGCATTTTCAGCAGGCAGGCCAAAGGAATCAAAACCAGTGGGGTGTAAAACATTGAATCCTTGCATTTTTTTGAACCTGGCGAAAACATCCCCTATTGTGTAGTTGAAAGCATGCCCCATGTGCAATCCAGTTCCTGAAGGATAAGCATACATCTCAAGAACATAAAATTTCTTCTTTTTTCCCTTTTCCTTGGCTTGGAAAATCTTGTTCTTAAACCATTTTTCCTGCCATTTCCTCTCAATCTGCCTGAAATTATAAGCCATGAATAGACAAGATACATCCGATTTAAAAATTTGTTGAGGATTGGTGATATAAGATAAACATACTTTAGAATGTCTTATGGGCGTTATTGTGAGTTTCTATATATCCAAATCAACAAGCAACTTTTTAGTGTCATTATCCAACCTGTGGAGATTTCCCAATTGTTTATTGAAGGATTTATGACGATATCCTTATCTGGTTTTGAACAATCTTTAAAAATCACGGATACTAAATTAAAACATGAACAAAATTCAGGCGCATCTTTTGGGAAACGTGGTGTCAAGCAACTCATCGGAGGCGTTTTCGCTGAACGAAAAAAGCCATTTTGGCGAGAGAATTAACGGCAAATTGCAGTATTCGCTGCTAGAGGCGCTGTTCCTTGCGGAATCGGGAAAGATGGAAGTCAGGTCAAGAAACAGAAAAATTCCGGGAAAGGAATTGATAAAAAAGTTCCAAGGCCTTGACAAAAGAATACAGCTCAAGTATCCCGTGTTCAGGGATTTGAGGAAGAAAGGGTACATAGTAAAAACAGCGCTGAAATTTGGCGCCGATTTCAGGGTTTACCCGAAAGGAATGAAGCCAAAGGAAGAGCATGCAAGGTGGATAGTGTTTGTCGACTCAGAAAGCAAAAGGCTTACGTGGCATGAATTCAGCGCGAAAAACCGCGTGGCCCACAGCACTAAAAAGAACCTCCTGCTTGCAATAGTCGATGAAGAGGAAGGAATAACCTACTACGAGGTAAGATGGCTGAAGCCGTGAATCAAAATGAAAAATAGATAAAAATTTATAACTCTTATTTTTTTAAGTCACTTATGCCCGCCCAAGACACCTCTGAAATAAAGAACAAAATTGTTTCCATAATAGGCCAAAAGGGCCCGTCGTTGCCTGTTGCCATAGCCAGAGAAGCGGGATTGAGCACTTTGTTTGCCTCTGCGTTCCTTTCAGAGCTTTTTGGAGAAAAAAGGGTTGGGATGAGCAGCATGAAAGTCGGCAGCTCCTCAATTTATTTCGTGCCGGGCCAGGAATTCCTGCTTGAGAACTTCTCCAATTTCCTGAAAAGCAAGGAGAAGGAAGCGTTCAATCTCTTGAAGAATAACAGGGTCCTCAAGGATTCCGAGCAGGATCCGGCGATAAGGGTTGCATTAAGGGAGATAAAGGACTTCGCGATTTTTTTCAAAAATGACGATGAAATCTATTGGAAATATTTCAGGGTTTCAAACGACGAAGTTGAAAAAATGCTTAAGGAAAAAAAGCCCGCGGAAAAGAAGGGGCAGGAAATTTTGAAGATAAAGGAAATCCAAACGAAGATAAGCGAAAGGCCGGTTTCAAAAAAAGTCGTTCATAAAAAAGCGTCAGCGGGTAAAAAAACCCCTCAAAATGGAAAATTTCTTGAAAAGGTGAGGGAATTTTTGTCAAAGTCAAGCGTTGAAATTTTAAGCGTGGAGAGCATGGGCAAGAATGAGATGGCCCTAAGGATAAAGGAAAAGGGCGATGAAAGCCTTTTAATTGCGTTCAACAAAAAAAAGGTGACTGAAAAAGAAATCGTAAGGGCTGCAAAAAGGGCTTCTGAATTAAGCCTTAGGTATTCCATATTCTCCCTTGGAAAACTCCCGAAAAAGACCCATGATCTTGTCGCGGCATTGAGAGGTATAAATAAGATTGAGGAAATAAAATGAAAAATAAAAGAGACCTTTCAGGATGGGATAAAATACCTGAGGATTTGGGGGGAGAAGTTGAAAAAACAATAAATGAGCTGGTTGGAAAAGAAATCAAATGCTGTGAAGAATTCCCAATAAGAATAGATTTTTTTGTTGGTTGTGGAAATCCAGGCGGGTTAGAGGACAAAAATGGAAAGAGGTGGTGGGTTGTATGGATATGCCCAAAATGTGGTTATCAATGGAATTGGGGAAAATTATATAACCAATTAGACCTCCAAAAAGAGAAATTATAGTTTTTAATACCAAAACCCTTAAATACAGTTTATCCAAGATAGTCATATGGGAAAGATCAAATCAAAGCTGATAAGAAGGACCGCAAAAAAGCTCCTGAGCAAGGGCGTGGTTTTCAGCGAGAGTTTTGAGGGCAACAAAAAGATGCTTGTAAGCACAATAGAGAGCAAAAAGATAAGAAACCAGGTTGCGGGTTTCCTGGCAAGGATTAAGTCAGCGGGCAAAAAGCCGGCAAAAAGCCCTTTTGAAATAGCCGCCAAAGTTTAAGCGATATGGGAAACGGAAATGTAGACAATGTTATTTTTGTAGGGACAAAACCTTTTATGAACTATGTAACAGGCGTTGTAATGCAATTTACCACGAAAGGCATGAACGAAGTTGTTGTCAAGGCGAGGGGGAAATTCATAAGCAGGGCTGTTGATGTTGTCGAAGTTGTGAGAAAAAAATTTCTCAAGGACAAAAATCTTGAGATAAAGGACGTAAAAATCAACAGCGAGGAAATGGAAAATCGCGAAGGAAAGAAGACAAACGTTTCCACGATTGAGATAACCTTGGCTAAGAAATGACTATCTTTTCCTGTTAATTCTGTTTTTTATGTATTTGACGTCTTTTCTTATTTCCTCTATTATTTTCTCCTCTTTTCTGATCATGAAGAATTTCACAAGCGTGTAAATAAAGTATATGACAAAAAGGCCTCCGACAGCCTGAAGCAGGACTATCAGGAACTCTATTCTTGA
>CAYXIC010000008.1:3879-17240 GCA_964465625.1 Candidatus Woesearchaeota archaeon | reverse complement strand
GCAATCCTCCCGCATCGGGAAAGGCAGGAAGCTTTACTTTGATACTTACCAATGGAGGAAGCCAGACAGTCACATGGCCGGCGTCTGTCGACTGGGCGGACGGAAGCGCGCCGACACTTACCACTTCAGGGGTTGATGTTTTGTCCTTTATAACGACAGACGGAGGAACAACTTGGAGGGGATTTGTACCTGGTTTGAACATGAGTTAATTTGGAAGATGATTGCAAAGTAGGGTTATGCAGGCAAAGCGTAGAGACTATCAAATCCCTAAAAATCTGCAACAGATAATTACAGAAAAAAAAGAAGTTATCAATGGTGTTTAAAATACACAATAATAAAAAAATAGCATAAATCAACAAAACAAGGGGTCATTGTCATGATTATCTATAAGAATAAAAATTTAAAGCAATAAAAGTTATAAAAATAAAAATGTTAGGTATAAGAAGAGGATAAAAAATGTCACCTCTAGGCACATCGATGAGGAGTTTTTTGGGGGCTGCCGGCGTTGCAGTCTCGGAGGAAAACTGGTTCGGCGACGGCACTGACGGAGATGTAACAATCTCTGCAAACACAACAATCACGCCGGTAAGCAATGTCGCCTTGAAGAATTACAATTCCTTGACGATAAATTCAGGTGTCAGTTTAACCGCTTCATCATCCTGCGCGGCGATGCTGATTTATGTAAAAAATAATTGCACCATCAACGGAACTTTGCACATGAACGGATTGGGGGCAAGCTACACGACAGAGGACATTGATGTTTCAAGATTTGTTGATCCCGGATCTGCAGACGGCTCTGCGGCAGACCCTTTATTCCCTTCAGAGTCAAACCAGCCGACTTCAGGGGTTTCTACCGGAACTCTTACAAGAAATAAGTCTGCGCAGCCTGGCGCGGCAAGTAGCACAAACGGAGTTACAAACCAAACTGGCGGAGGCGGAGGGGGAAGTGCAGGAACTGCTGGTGGCGGAGGAGACGGAGGTACGGGAGGTAATGGCGCTCCCGGAGGCGGCGGAGGACCAGAATCTGGTTGCACAGTTGGTCAGGGCGGTTCGGGAGGTGCAGGTTCAACATCAAGAGGCGGTGTGTTAATCCTTGTAGTTGGGGGAAATTTAACAATTGGCGCAAGTGGTATCATTTCTGCCACCGGAGGAGACGGCGGTGGGGGAAGTCCCGGAGGAAACGCAAGCGGAGGGGGAGATTGTCAGGGAGGCAATGGCGGCAATGGTGGCGGTGGGGCAGGAGGTGGACGTGTTATATTGCTTTATAAAGGCACTTTGTCAAACAGCGGTTCCGTATCTGTCGTGGGAGGAGCAGGAGGAGGTGGCGGAGCCGGCGGAAGCCCTGGAGGTTCTCCCGGAAGTTCAGGAACAGCAGGCGGCAACGGAACCAGCACGATTGTGCAGGTTGTTTGATTTTTTGATTATAGTTTAATTTGTTAGAAAGGGTTGTTGATAATGAAAAAAGATGTTTTTTATTTGTTTTAATAATCTGTTAGTCAGTCATAACATCCAACTAATATAATTTATATAACCTAAAAAATAAATAATATAACAAAAAATGAAATCAAAAATAAAGTTCATCCAATCTCCTGTTTGCTTGATTTTTGAGGATTTTCTCCCAAAAGAGACAAACAAGGCGATTTTGGAAGAGGCGATCTCTCTCAAAGACATGTTTAAGGCAGCTACGATAGGTCAAGGAAAAACCGATTTGGAATACCGTGACAATCTGGTTTTGTACTATGATGGGATTTTCAAGAGCAAACGGGAATTCTCTGTTTTGCTGAAAGCCTTCAAAGAGAAGTTTGCAGACATTGGATTTAGGGAGATATTGGCGTCAAGCCCATCTCCTATTAGGGATTTTTGGTACACAAACTTCCACGAAACCCAAGTTAGCAGGTACGGCAATTCTAGGGGACAGCACTATAAATATCACATTGACAACATGGGAAGCAAAAAAAGGCACATAACTATGGTTTATTATTTCTTCAAGGAACCAAAGAAATTCTCCGGAGGAGAGATATTCCTAAGCGCTTCGCCCCAGAGCAGGGGAGAAATCGTTGACAAAAGTCATAAGGAAATCAAAATAATCCCTAAGAACAACATGTGCATTGTATTTAGCTCTTACACTCCCCACAGGGTTTTGGAGACGAAATCCCCTGAGAAATTTGAGGACGGACGCTTCAGCGCAAATGTGTGGATTGGCTTTGCATAATTAAAAAATCTCTTCAGTCCAAACCCTGTTTTTTGCCTTATCAGAGACTTTATCCTCTTCATTAAGCACATGAAGCAGTTTTTTGTCCAGGACATCCATAGTTATCATAATCCTTGAATCTTTTGAATTGTTTTTGACGCTGTGAAACTGCGCGTTGTTGTAGTCTATCAAATCCCCGTCCTTGACTTTCAATATTTCCCCGCCAATTTTCATCTCAACTTTTGGGTTTGTTTCCACAATCAGTTGAAGGTGGTGCGCATAGATGTATCTTGGATTTGTGCCTTCAACCGAAACTTTAGAGGTTTTTTCATCAACCCTTCCGTCAATGTGCTCAGGAACAGAGCAGTTTGGAGGCAGCCTTGTAATGTAAGAGTGAACAACTACGCCGCTGAATTTTTTTGCGCAGAAGTCGTATATTTGGGCAATTAATTCTTTGATTTCTTTCAAGTCGTCATGTACCCATTCCCCTGCCCTTACAAAGCGAATTCCGTCAAGCTGGTTTAAATAGGCGTTTTTGCGCAGGAAATCGTCGCGCTTCCAAACATTTTCAGGGATGGTGTTTATGGCTTTTTTTAAATCTGTTAATTCAAACTTCCCGATTATTCTGTAATTTACGTCAAGCATCATTTTCTTTATTCCTTGTAGGCCAATTCAAGGCATTCTCCGCATTGCCTGTCTTTACAAACGGTAAAAATAGACTTGACTGTTTGGAATTTCCCGGTTTTTAAATCCTTGACACTGTGGATTATATCTTTTGTGGTGAGTCCTTTGTCCCATTTCCATTCACCGCAGTAATTGCATCTTGGTATGGGTGCTTTGTCGGTTTTGTCAATTGTTTCCATCTTTGATTGTTTTTCCCCTTAATAATTCAAGAGCTTGTTCATATCCTAATTTAAATTCCTGGAACCTGTGCTCGGGATAAAGCAGCGGATAAACGTCACTTACCCTTTTTCTGAATATGAACTGTATTTTTTTTTCGTTTTCCCATCCGTGGTACTTCGGGCGTTTTTCTAAATCAGGGTAGTAATGAGAATAAATTTTATTTCTCAATTCTATCGCCTCCTCATTATTAGTTATCTTTTTATAATTTTTTAGTGCTATTTCATCGCCGATATTTGCCAGTAACAGCTCACTGCTGGTGAAATGGTCATAAAAGCCTCTCAGCAAAGTTCTTAGCTTGTAGCTGTCCGAGAGAAAATGAAAAAAATGATCTCCCTTATTATGGCTGATTATTGTGGACGATGAAACAGAGGATCCCAAAGTGCTTATGCAATAGCCATTCAATGATTTGATGATGTAAGACGCTATGTCATATACCTGGTGAACAACCAAAATATTGAAGATGACGCCATTTCTTTGGATTTTGACAATCTTTTCATAAAATTCCGTGCTGTCAAGCCTGTAAATGTATTTGTCAATATTGAACTTGTCGCAAAATCTTTCCGCATACTGCGTGTCGTGCTCGTTGGAAAAATCCGTGAACTTGCATATGAACGCCGTAAAGGGGATTTTTAACTCCAGAAATGCCCTTGCGATAATCTCTCCGTCAAGACCTCCGCTCATCAAGATAAAAATGCGCCTTTTTTTTGCCATTTCCCTGAATTGCTCGGCGTAAAGCAATAACTCCTCTTTCAGATTTCCGACCTTGCGCTTTACAGGCCTTAATTCAATCCAAAAATCATCTGCAAAATTCGGAAGCGTTTTTCCATTGTTTTCCGAGCTCCATTTACCCCATCCATAAACTATCTCCCCCATGCTAAAAACAAAATAAAATCTGTTTAAAAATATTGATATGTTAAAAAATCAGCGTTTTTTAAGTATGTTAAACGGATTTTTATACATAAACAGCACGACCGGAACAGTTTACGTTTAAGGAATTAGATGGCGGTAAGGATAACAAAGCCACAACAACAAAAAGCTATTTAAAGTCTTTTTCCTTTTTTTGTGAAGGTGAAAAATGGCATTGGGAACAACTGAAATCATCCTTATCGTCCTGGCAATACTGATACTTTTTGGCGTGAGAAAAATACCGGAGTTTGCAAAAAGCCTCGGGCAGGCATTCAAGGAACTAAAGAAGTCTGTGAAATAGCACATGCCCGAGACGCATGCAGTTATCAAGTATATTAACGAGCTGAGAAGCAGGATTATCTCTGTATTCGTCGTATTTTTCCTGATGCTGGTTCTTGGCAGTTTGGTTTCAAGCAAGTTCGTCGAGTTTTTTCTTTCTTCAAATCTCCCGGAAAATGTAAGTCTTGTTGCGCTGAATCCCTACGAAAACATAATGGTTTTTCTTAATGTTATGTTCTTTATAGCGCTGACGATAACAATCCCGTTTGCACTCTACAACATCATAATGTTCATCAAGCCGGGATTGAAAAAAAACGAGTCAAGGTATGCGATTTCCATACCTGTCATAGCGCTGTTTTTGTTCCTTTTCGGCGCTTTGTTCGGATACTGGCTCAACAGGGAGATAATAGTTCCTTTTCTTTCCCAATTGACGGTTGGCGTCGGCATCGCGAACCTGTGGAGCATAAGCTATTACTTCAAGTTCATAATTTATTTCAGCATACTCTTTGGCTTGATGTTCCAGCTTCCACTGGTCATCTACTTTCTCGTGAAGCTTGGGGTTTTGACTCCGGAGCAGATAGGAAGGTACAGGAGGCACATAATTGTCATTCTTTTGGTTATTGCAGGCATAGCAACCCCTCCCGACTTATTGTCAATGGTGGTCATGGTTTTGCCATTGTACGTTCTTTTTGAACTGAGCCTTTTTTTCGCGAGGTTTGTGAAGAGATAAAAAATTTAAAAATAATCATAAAGAACAAATAATTATGGAAGATACTGAAATAATGAAAAGAGAGAGGTATGGATGGCTTGTGATGGCTGAAAAGTCAATGGCGAAAATCTGGAATAATAAGAAAGACGATAAGGCTTGGATTAAATATTTATAAAATTCTATAAAATCACGCAATCCTCAATTCCTTGCTGAAATAGTCCTTGACTATCTTTTCCAGCTCGAGAAGCCTTCTCTTGTGCCTTCCCATCAATGCCGCCTTGTTCTGCATGTTTCCTGAAGTTATCACGATTTCGTTTCCAATGAGGTCAAGGCTTTTGAATGTCACGGGATTTATGACGTCCTTTATGAAATTATTTGCGTCGTGGATTCCGTTGGGGTTGGGGATAATCCTTATCCTCTTGCCGAGAATCTCGTTGATTTTCCTGACGTTTTTTCCATTTTCACCGACGGCCTTTGAAACTAGGCTTCTTGGAACGCAGAAGAATATCATTCCGTTGTAGCTGAAGCAGAACCTCGTGCTTATTCTCGTAACCTGCCCGAAAAGGTTCAAATGCCTCAAATCCTGCATGTCGATAGTCCTGGCCATTATCTATTTTTTTCCATCACTCGTTTACCTTCTCAATAATTTCTTTTTCCACCTGCTTCTTCTCGGACTCTTTTTTCGTCAACTGGCCTATCACCTTGACAAGCAGGCCAGGAAGCCCTGTGCCTACCGGAACTGGCTGGTTAAGGATTATATTTTCAATTACACTAGTTAAATTATCTTTACCTCCCCTGATTGTTGCTTTTACAAATTGCGGAACAGGTGTTTCGAATGTTGCTCTTGCAAGAATAGACGCTTTTTGGGCAATAATTCCATTTCTGGTTATTCCCTTTATGTCTCCAGTATTTGTCATTGCATCAGAAATAAGCTCAAGATGCCTTCTGTCTATGTCCAGCCCCTGCGTGTTCAATACAGATTCAATTTCCTTTATTATCAGGTTTCTTGCAATCTCTATCCCGAAGACTTCCGCAACCTCGTGGAAATTGTTGGATATTGTCTTTGAAACGTCAACCTCCTTCAACTCAACTATCTTTTTCAGGTTTGTGCCGAGAGTCACGACGACGAAATTCCTGTCCTCCTTCACGACAATCACCTGGTTTATGCCCTTTATTCCCGAGAACATGGTTTTTTTTATCTTTTCCTTCATCTTGTACATCTCCCTGAAGTTGTACTTGGACATGTTGAGAACGATTGAATCCCCCCTTTCCCTTGCGCTGTATCCTGATTCGTTCATTCCCTCCACAACCTTCTTTATGGAAACATGGCTCTGCCTTAATCCCTGTTTGTCAACCTTTATTTCAATGTTCTTGTTGTTGAAGTCAATGCTTATCTCGGAGGCAATCTCCTCCACCCTTGCCTCTTTTATTTTTTCGGCAAAGGTTCTTGCGCCGTTTTCGTTGTTGAACTCCTTTTTCAGGTGGATTTCCATTTTTGGGCTGGACGGCTTTTTCCTGGCGTCAAAAATCTCTATCAGCCTTGGCAGCCCGGCGGTTATCTGCATCTCCTGGACTCCTGCAAAGTGAAAGACGTTCAGCGCCATCTGCGTTGAGGGCTCTCCGAAGCTTTGGGCGGTGATTATCCCTATCGCCTCCCCGGAATCCATCTTCTCGCCTAGGTGCAATTTTGAAACGTCCAAGCCGTCGTAACCGTAGCTGAACTGTATCACGTTGTTGTTGCTGTCCCTCACTGTTCCGTCATACTCCACCCTCAGGTCCTGAATGGCGTTTGCCAGCCTTCTGTACAAATAACCGGATTTTGGCGTTCTCAATGCGGTGTCCATCAGGCTGTCTCTGCCAGTAACCGCGCCGAAGAAAAATTCGTCGGGCCTCAATCCCCTCATAAAGGAGCTTTTTATGAATCCCCTTGACCTTGGAGAAATTTCTCCCTTGGCGAAAAACGAAAGCGTTCTCTGGTTGTACCCCATGTCAATTCTCCTTCCCCACAAAGCCTGTTGTCCGACGCAGCAAGCGATTTGGGTTATGTTAAGTATGTTTCCGCCCCCGCCGGAGATGATCATGTGGTTTACCGGATTGTCGTGCGGAAATTCCTTCTTCACAATTTCCCCTATCTTTGTCCTTACCTCGTTCAAAACCTGCAGAATCCTTATTTCCCTTGATTCTTCAAGCGTCTTTCCCGGAATTATCTCCACGTTTCCCTCTGAGTAATTTTTTATTATCTCCTCTGTTTTCTTTCCGGCCCTGTCGATTATCTCGCCGCTGTCCGCGATTGCCTTTTCGTTAAGGTTAAGGTCTTCCAGGGAAATGGTTATCCCTCTATTTGAAAGGTAGTTCACGCCGAGATTGAAGGCGTTTTTTATCGTCCGGACAGCCTCGGTCTTTCCGAACGACCTGTCAAGATGCTTTATCAATTCCCCATTTTCCTCGCCGAAAATGCTTTTGTCGATTTTCCCCCTTGTAACTTCCCCTTCCTTTATGCTTATGGAGCTGTTTGAAAAATTCACTTTGGGAAGTATCTCTGAGAATACCTCTAAACCGCTGAGGTTTTTTTTCGACGGATATTTTTTTATTCCAGAGCTGTGCAGCAGTTGCACGGCGTCCGAAAGCGAAAACTCGTTCAGGCCGAGAAGGTAGTTTCCCGTTATTGCGTCCTCGTCCAGGCCCAGAAAGTTCGTGTTGTTCTTCGGTGATATGAGATTTTCCTTTACGTCGAGCAAAATTCTTGCCTCTGCCCTCGCCTCCTCTGTCTGGGGCGAGTGAATGTTCATCTCGTCGCCGTCAAAATCTGCGTTGTACGGAAACGTGACTGTTGAGTGCAGCCTGAACGTCTTTCCAGGAAGAACTTTCACGAAATGAGCCATTAAGCTGCCTTTGTGCAGCGACGGGTGGCGGTTGAACAAAACAACGTCGCCGTTTTGAAGATGCCTTTCAACCCTGTATCCGGGAGTAATTTCGTTTATTATTTCCTGCTTCAGCTCGGGGGTTATCTTCTTTCTTTTTCCGTCAGGCCTTATTATGTAGCTCGCCCCCGGATAATTGTCGCCAACCTCTATGAGTTTTTTCATTTTTTCCAAATTTATGTCGTTGACAACCTCTGCCACAGTGACAATCCTTGCGATTTCATACGGAACCCCTACCTCGTTGATTTCTATCGAGGGGTCTGGAGAGATTACTGTTCTTGCGCTGTAGTTCACCCTTTTTCCGGCAAGGTTTTTTCTGATCCTTCCCTCTTTTCCCTTTATCCTCTCTGTTATCGTCTTCAAGGGTTGTCCTGAACGATGGCGCGCAGGGGGAATTCTCGCAACGCTGTTGTCGAAGAAAGTTGTTATGTGATATTGCAAAAGGTCCCAAAGGTCCGTGATTATCACTTCCGGAGCCCCTGCATTGAGGTTTTCCCAAAGTCGCTGATTTGCGCGAATTATGTCAGAGAGCTTGTGCGTCAAGTCATCCTCGCTTCTCTCTCCGGACTCAAGGATGATGCTGGGCCTTACAGTCACCGCTGGAACAAGCAGAGAGGTTAAAACAGCCCACTCAGGTCTCGCGGCGCTCGGATTGACGCCGACTTTTTTCAGCTCCTCTTCCGGAATCTTCACAAGCATCTCCCTTATCTCTGTCGGGAAAATTCTTTTCTTGCCGACGTAAAAGCTCGTCGGCTTGTCCAATTTTACCTTTTCGTGCGGCGCGCTGCAATAAGGGCATCTTTTCACGTCCTTTGCCTTTTTCGCCCTTTCAGCGGCGTTGTATTTAATCAAATCCTTTTCGTTAAGCATCAGCTTTCCGCACTCGTGGCAAAAGCACCTCAGTCCCATTTCAATCAGAGGCACGTACTTCAGGTGGATTACCGGACGAGCGAGGTCGATCCTTCCCGGATGCCCCAAGCACTCCTTTAGCCTTCCTCCGCACGTTCTGCATCTTACTCCCGGATCTACAGCCCCAAGCCTCAAGTCCATGAGTCCGCCGTCGACAGGGTATCCGTCGATGTCATACAGTTCCGGCGTGACTATCTTTGCCACGGATATTTTTTTTATCTGCTCCGGGCTGAAAAGCGAAAATTCAATCTCCGCGACCTTTTTTCTTATTATTCTCATTTTTTATTTTTAAATAGCTCCCAATTCAAACACATTTAATATCTTAGATAACCCGTTTTCCTCGGCCAACCTTTTAGCATTTGATTCGCTATCGGCGCTATAAATTTCATTACTTGGGCCATAGACTCCCGAATCGCCAAATTCCTTTTCTCCAACCACAACATATTTTTTTGTCATTTTAATTTAAACCCGAAATATTTAATTTAGATGACGGCACAGGCAAATTTACAGGGTAGAGCAATCTTCCCGCTTTCATCTCTCCTGTGATATTGGCCCCTAAATCTCTTACATCTCCTTTGCTGAAGATTTTTAATCCTTGTTTGTATTTCCAAGCAAAATCTTCGCTAATTGCACCAAGTATTTTTTCTCTCACTGTTTGTCTTTGCTCGCTTTCTACACTGTGATGCTCATAATATATTCTGTCTTTGGAGCCAGAGAAATGTTCATCATCTATCTCTAAAAAAACATCAACATCTGAGGTTCTTGGATTCCAGTTTCCATTATTATAACTTCCAAAAATCCTTATTTCTGAAAGCAAAGGGATTTCTTTTTTTGCAACATCAGTCATTCTTTCAAGTTCTTGTTCAATTCCTAAAATCATCTTATTCGTATTTGTTCTTCAGTTTCATTCTCGTGTGAATGTGCATTCCCTGTAATTCCTCGAGCAAAAGCTTGAACACGTACGATATTTCCACAGGCTCGGAATCCTCGCTGCTGCATATTGGGCAGACAATCCTGTTCCTTATGTTGTCCTCTATGGATATCGCGCCGCAGTGCGAGCAGATGTACAAGGTGACTTTGTCCGAATCGTACCTTTCCTTCAAAAGCAGCGACGCCCCATGTGAAACCAACGCCTGTTGCTCCATTTCTCCCAATCTCAATGCTCCTCCCCTTGACCTGCCCTCTATCGGCTGCCTCGTAAGCAATGCGATTTTTCCCGACGCCCTTCCATGAATCTTGTTTGCAACCATGTACTTCAACTTGAGGTAGTAAAGGTTTCCTATGAAAATCTTCGCGCCCATCATTTTTCCGGTTATGGGATTGTACATTGTTTCCTTTCCGTCGTACCTGAATCCGAGGCTTTCCAGCTGCGCTTCAAGATTTTTTTTGTCCTCTCCCGAAAAGGGCGTTGCGTCAACCATGTTTCCCCTCAGGCAGCCGACCTTTCCCGCAAGCAGCTCAAGCAAATAGCCTACAGTCATTCTTGAGGGAAGCCCGTGTGGGTTGAAAACCACGTCAGGCCTTATTCCTCCGGAAGTGAAGGGTATGTCATCTTCCGGGACTATCGCGCCTATGACTCCCTTTTGTCCGTGAGGGGTTGCAAACTTGTCGCCCAATTCCGGAATGCGCAAGTCACGAGTTTTGACCTGGACAATCCTGTTACCTTCCTCGTCCTTTGTGATAAATACAGACTCGACAGTGCCTTTTTCCTCCTGCCTCATCGTTACAGAAGATTCTTTTTTTGTCTTCACGCTAATCTCCCTCGCCTCCGAGAGAAATTTCGGCGGCGAGATTTTTCCTATGATAACCTCGTTTTCGTTTATGTCCGCCTCCGGATAGACTATCCCGTCCTCTTCCAGGAACCTGTAGCTTTCCTCTGTCTTGTATCCCGAAGTTCCCTTCTCCGGAATTACGATGTCGTCCTTCAAGCCGCCGGCGTAGTTCATCTCGACTGTCGAGTGGGGCCTGAAATAATAGCTCCTCCCCACACCCCTTTCTATGGATCCCTTGTTAAACACCAAGGCATCCTTCATGTTATATCCCTGGTGGGTCATTATCGCGACCACGAGATTTTGCCCTGCTGGGTAAGTGTCCAGAGTATCGTAAACAAAGCTTCTTACAATCGGCTTTTGAGGATACTGGAGAATTGAAACATCCGTGTCCAAACGGCAAAGGTAGTTGGCGGCGTACAGGCCCAAAGCCTGTTTTTGCGTTTTCGAACCACGGTTAAGCCTTGAGCTTTGGTCGTGGTTTCCGTACGGGACAAGCGAGGTAACGACGCCGAGAAGGTCCATCGTGTCTATCTCAAGATGCGTGTGCTCCTCTGTAAGTTCGCTTTCGTACAAAGCGACAAGCGCGTCCTCTTCCTCAGAGGTGTCAAGATATTCTATCAGCCCTTCTTTTATCAGGTCGTTCCACGACATTTCGTTTCTTTCCAGCCTTTCAAGATGGTCCTTCGCCACCCTCGAAATTCCGCTTTCGGCGATTATCAGCGGCCTTAAAGCCCTTCCCGGCTCTGTTGAAATTATCACGGTTTTGAAATCGGTGTCGTTTCTTATGTTCATCTGCAAAGGCAGTTCTCCCCTGCGCCTTTTTTCCCTTACTTTGCTGACGAACCCCTTTCCGTCGCTTATTGTCCCTATGAACTTTCCGTCGAGGAAAACGTCTGTCTCGGAATTTCCGTCCTTGTCAAGTCCTTCTGTGTAAAGCATTTTGAGGAACTCTTTTTCGTTTAATTCAACTTTTGTGGATATCTTGCTCATTATGGCGAGGTTTTTCCTCAGCCCTATTTCCGTTCCCTCCGGCGTTTCTATCGGGCAGAACTTTCCGTAGTGCGTCGGGTGTAAAGCGCGAGCCATGACATTTTCCTGCTCCGAGGAGAGCATTGAGGAAACACGCTGCAATTGCGATATTATCGCGAGGTAATTTGTCTTGTCCATGTTCTGCGTCACGCCGCTGCGCTCCCCGACCCAGCTTCCCGTCGCGATGGCGCTTTCAACCCTGTGCGAGAACAAGGTGGATTTGGCAATGGTCCTTATTGAAAAAATCTTTTTTCTCTTCGAGGATTTTTGCAGCGAATACTGGATGTCCCTTATCAATATTCCCAAATTGACGCGGAAGAGATTTGCCATCAAATCGCCGGAAAGCCTTACACGCTTGTTCGAGTAATGGTCCTTGTCTGTCTTGAACTTTGGATTTTCCTTGGCGATAAGGAGCCTTTTTATCATCTTGCAGATTGTTATTGCCTTCTCGATCCTGCTCTCCTTCCCCTTTCCAATGTGGGGCAGCAGGTAGGACTCAATCCTTTGGTTTATCCTGTCAAGAATTTCCTTTTTCGTTCCCTGCAAGGCTGAAAGTTCGGCAATCTTCATCATCGCGTCTTCGGGCGTGGAAATGCCGACAAACTCGTACAGGTTCACGATAACGCTGTCAGTCTCCTTTCCCATGTACCTTGCTATGTCGGATTCCTTCGTCATGCCCAACGCCTTGAGCATTATCACCGCAGGCAAATCGCGAAACCTGCTGAAGGAAATCTCAAATATCCCTTCCTTGTTCTCCGTAACGACAGTGGGAATCCTGTACGTGCCCTTTGAGGAAAATATCCTTAGCGTCAGTGCGTTGTTTTTCTCCTCTATGAACGGCTGGTTCTCCGCAAGGTCCTCAAGCATCACCATAACCCTCTCATTCCCGTTGATTATGAAATATCCCCCTGTGTCTAAGGGATCGTTGTAGTTCTGTATAAGCTCCTCGTTTGACATTCCGCTGGTGTTGCACGGCTTGCTCTTTACCATTATCGGAACCCTCCCTATCTCGACAACCTCTGAATCCGTGTGGTCCTCTTTCTTGATTGTTATCTCGAGGGTTATCGGCGCCGAATACGTGAAACTTCTCAATCTTGCCTCATAAGGCATTATCAAGGATGTGCTTCCGTCCGATTCTGTTATCATGGGCCTTCCGACCTTTATTTTTCCCAGGCTTATCTCAAAATCCTCGCTTGTTATGCTCTCGGAAACCTCCTGGACAATTTCCTGCATCCTCTCCTCTATGAAATTGTTGAAGGAGATTATGTTCGACTCAACAAGGGAGTGCTCGTTCAGGTACTTTTTGACTATTATGTGCTTGTTTTTTTCCATTTTTTGTCTTGAATTTCCGCTTGCGCGATTTTTGCTTGCCGATATCTTCTTATCTTCCGTTGAACTTGCTGGTTATGGTGGTTTTTATTACAGTTATCATTGTATCAAACAACAGCCCTGTAGTAAAAAAACGATTTTCCTTCCGCCGATTTCCTTTCTATCCTGATTATGTCTCCGGGAGCGCAGTTTTCCGGGAGCGACGGATCGTCGGAATAAATCTTCGGCAATTGGGACGATGACACGTTTAGCTTGTCAAGTATTTCCTCAGACTCTTTTTCGCTAAGTTTGGAGTGTTTCGGCTGTAGAAAATGCATTTTTCAAGAATTTTGGCGATTGAAGTGCCAACAGTAATGGAAACAAAATTTTGATTTAAAAAGCTTTCGGAAAATTTTGTTTGCGGTTTTTCGAGG
>CAYXIC010000008.1:0-3779 GCA_964465625.1 Candidatus Woesearchaeota archaeon | reverse complement strand
AACAAAATTTTGATTTAAAAAGCTTTCGGAAAATTTTGTTTGCGGTTTTTCGAGGGGATTTTGGCCATTTGCGGAATATTTGTTAAGACATTGTAATAAATTTGCCTTGTCAAGATTGCCTATTTGTATAAACCGTTATCATAAATCGCATTTATCAACCCAACTTTTTCAAAAGAACGGGCGAAGCAGGTTCCAACTCTTGAACTCAAAAATTGCCCCAATGCCAAAAGTTGGGTTTTGGCAGTGTGCATTTGACAAGTCAAATGGCCCCAGGGGGATTTGAACCCCCGACACCTGGATCTCTTCGCGATTTTCGCGAAGCGCCGCGAAACTTGTTTCAGCGTAAAAGTCCAGTGCTCTGCCAGACTGAGCTATGGAGCCGTTTTTACCAATAATCAACAACGCATTGTTTTATAAATTTTTATGAATATTTTTAAGAATTTTTTAACATGGACATTATGGGTTTATGCCAAGGTCTTGACCATCTTGTTATCATGATCCCTTCCATGTAAATTTTCTTAAATTCTTAATTTTGCCGAGAGAACTAATGAAATGAGTTCCAAAACAAAATATCACAAAAATCTTTTCAGCCTAGTCTCAAATTCTTTTGAAGGCATCGAGCCGACAAATTGCTCTACTTGTTTTCCGTTCTTGAACAGGATGAAGTTTGGTATTGACAAAATGCCGAACCTTTGCGCCAGTTCATTGTGCTGTTCTATGTCAACCTTCCCGAATTTTATCTTACCCCTTAATTTCAACGACAGCTCGTCCATTACAGGAGCCATCATGACGCAGGGCATGCACCAGTCCGCGAAAAAGTCAACCAGCACCAAATCTTTTTTTATGAAACCGTCAAATTCCCCTTGGGAAACTTCAGACACAAGCGAGTTTTTTGGCATTAAGATGAAATAAGGGAGCAATTTATAAAACTTATCTTATATTTTGCATTACAGATTTGTTTAAATTACTTGTTCTTTATTGGTTAAAATGAGGGGTTATGAGATTTGTCCGCAAGAACAAGATGCCTGGTGCATTCCGGCAACATTGCAAACTTTACTGAAGTCAAGAGGAGTTCAAATAAGCCAACCAGAAATAGCCAGAAGTTTTCCTTTATTTTCAATGAGTTTGGATTTTAATCAAAAATTATTGAATGATTTCCTTAATAAATTTAGATTGAATTCTGAATTTTACAATCCCTTTATGACAGATTATGGCGAAAGGTTTAACTGGAGAGACCTTGAATTGGACAAGGTTTTAAATGGGTTAGAAGAAGAAAATAAAGACTTGCTGACCGCCTACAAAAGCAGTCCTGAATGGGACCATTTGGCGCTGGTTTCTGGTTTTGACTCAAATAAAAAAACGGTTAGATTGGTCGACAACAAGGATCCTCCGCATATGGAAATTGGTTTATTAGAATTGTTTCAAGGCATGCATCCGGGGAGTTTGGAAGTCTGTCAAAATTCCCCCTATGGATTTTATGTTGTTAGTGGTTAGCTGAATATTTTTTAAAGTTACCTTCTCTCATATGTCAAAAAAGAATAGGGGATCCCTTGATTTCTGCTTGTTGTGCTTATCATCGTCCTCCTATGCCATTTGCTCCAGTCAGTTATTGGGAAGAAAACATCTCCTTCAAAATCCCTTTCAATTTGCGTTATTTCGAGCCTTGTTGCATAAGGCAAAAACAATTCATAAACCTGTCTCCCGCCCATGACGTAGGAGTCTTTTTCCTCTGTTAATCCCAAGGCTTCATCAAGACTTCTTGCCACATAGATGCCGGTTTGAGGCTTTAGTGTATTTGATAGGACAATATTTTTTCTTTTAGGCAAAGGCCTGCTTTTTTCAGGAAGAGAATCATAGGTTTTTCTCCCCATTATGACCGGATGTCCCAAAGTCAAATTCCTTAACCTTTCCATATCCTCTGGAATGTGCCACGGGATTTTTCCGTTGAATCCGAGAACATTGTTCCTTGAAATCGCGGCAATCAGAATCAGCTCCATTTTTTAGACAGCTAAAGCCCTTCTTATATAGGGGTGGGAATTATAGTCTTTAAGAACAAAGTCGTCTATTGTTAATTTGTTGTAGGGTTTGTTTGCAATTTCAATATTAGGAAGTTTTTTTGGCTCTCTTGAGAGTTGTTCCAAGATTCCTGTAACATGATCCATGCCCTCCTTTCCCTCAGGTTCTGAAGGCAGCACTTTTCTCAGATCTTCTAAAACATTAAGATAGTCTCCCCTTTTTTTCACACCCTTTACCATTTTTTTAAAATCATCAAAATTATCCCTATACCATCTTGCCCTATCTCCTGATCCTGTGTAAAAGTGAACATCCCCAAAAGTGTGCACAAATTCTCCGGGTCTTAAGCCTGTTTCATTTGCCAGTATGTGTGTTAACATGGCATAGCTTGCAATATTAAACGGCACCCCCAAGAACATATCGCATGCCCTTTGATAAAGCTGCAAATCTAATGATTCCCCATCAGAATTAAGTTGGAACATTGTATGACACGGAGGCAAAGCCATGTTAGAAACTTCTGCAGGATTCCAGGCACTGATTACATGTCTTGCAGAAGCCACGTCTTTTCCCATATTTTGAATTGCAGTTTCAATTTGGTTTATTCCTTTTGGGTCCCTTACATAAAGTTCTCTTCCTTCAGAATCTTTTTGCCCGGCTGGAATAAAGAATGGCCAGTGTATCCATTGGGAACCATAAACAGGGCCAAGATCCCCCCAACGCTGAGCAAATTCTTCATCCTCCTTGACTCTTTCAACATATGTGTCTTTTGCGCCATACCATTCTCTGGAAAACTTTTTAAAATTCTCTGGGAAAATGCCCTCTTTTGCCATATTCTTTAAATTAAAATTAAAAGCATCATCATCCCAGATATGGACGTTGTTATCGACGAGATATTTTATATTTGTATCACCTCTTAAAAACCATATCAGTTCGTGCGCAATTTTCTTAAAAGGCATTTTTTTTGTTGTCAAAAGAGGAAGGCCTTCGTTTAAATCATATCTGTTTTGGTACCCAAAAATATACATTCTTCCAAGCCCCCTTCTTTCGTTAAACTTAATTCTTGATGTATCAGAAGAAAGAATTTTAATAGAGTGGTCCAAATATTGCTTAACCATCTTTGATGAATAATAAATTTATATTTAAAGATAGTTGTGATAAAAAATAGGGTATTACACTTGCCTTTCCTTTTTTCCGCTTGTTGAAACTCTCCCGTGTTGCCATTGTCCCCTATATCCTGAAATGTTTTCAGATGTCTTGAAAAAAATTATGTGGACAAACCTCGCTCCCATCTCAATTCTAAAATTGTTCTTTCCGAGATTGCACATGCCAAAACTTACTTCTCCCTTGTATCCTGGAGACACCGCTCCTGTAAACAAACCCACTCCTGACCTTTGAAGCGTTGTTCTCGGCCTGAATATCGCGGCAACATCATTTGGCAGATTAATTTTCTCGATAGTCTTAATCATTACAAACTCGCCCGGCTTCAAGACAAAATCCTTTTCTTTTCCATAAGACACAACAGATTCTATTGGCGGCGTAGACCTTTCTGTCTCCCCCAAAAAAGATTCGCCGTCCTTTATCCTGAAAACTTCTCCCGCACGGAGGTCAAAACCAGAACCCTCTGGATTTTCCAGCTCTCTCTTAGACAAGTCTTCAACCAGTTTTTTTTCCCTTACAAGTTTAAGCAGTTCGTTTGTTCCTATCATTTTTGTTTTTGTTTAGCCGCAGCCACCAAACTTATCCCCGCAATTTTTGCATTCCCAACA
>CAYXIC010000007.1:0-18492 GCA_964465625.1 Candidatus Woesearchaeota archaeon | reverse complement strand
CTTGAACCTGTAGACAAATCTGTAATAGGAGGGTTGGCGGCCTTGGCTCTTGCGGAAGGGTTGTTATCGTATCATGGCATAAATGAGGGTTTAAGTCTGCAGCAAAGATTTGGTGCAGATTTGGTATTTTATTATGTTGGTGCAGCTATTGGGGCGCATTATTCATTAATGAAAGATGTAAAAGAAGGCGTAAAAATTACACATAAAAAATATTTTCCGGTGTTTGCTAATTGTTTTATTCCATTAGCCTATGGCTCATCAAAACTTTTAGAATTTTAAAACACCAAATAGCTGACCGCAATTCCCACAAAAATTCCTGCGGTTATATACGGCATTGCAGGATAAAACTTCTTCTTTTCGCCGAAGAACATCAAATAGCACAGTCCCAAAGCAGCCCCGATTATGACAAATATCGCCGGCACAATGCCGAGGGTCTTCATCATGACACCTGCAGCGATTATAGGAAACACAACATCGCCGCCGCCGAGAATTGCCAAATTGACCCTTATCTTCTTTTTCTTTAGCTGCCAAGGTTTTAGCTTTTTCAGCTTTTGCCTTAGCCTGCTTGAAATGTAGGGAACAAAAAATCCGGAAAAGATGTTAAGCTTCCTTATCTGGTATTTTGCCATTTTCTGCATGATTCCCGAGTGCCAGACAGCCCATATGTCGTAGACAGATATCAGTATAAGAAGTATTGAAATCGTGTATATGTTCAATATTGGCACGAAGATTGCGGCAATTCCGGGATAAATGAACAGTTCGGTAAGATTGTGTATGAAAAAATCCCTCTTGTAAATCTTGATGAGGGCAAAAGGGAGCATTAAGACAAATGACAGAAGCCAGGACAGCGGAAAGACGGTTGAAAAAATCTCAGCGTTTGACTGGACTATCTTTGAAACAAACACATTTACGGAAATTCCCAAAGCCAAAAGCACGACAAGGAAAAACCACAATTTTATGATAAATTCCGCGTTGATTCTTGTGAGCAGCAAGAGCAGCAGAATTGCAAAAATAAAAGCCACAAAAACAATGAAAAACATCTGGCTGAACTCGCTGGTTTCTTTGACCTCGGGTGGCTGAAGGCCGAACGGCAAGTCCTTTGAGGAATAATTGTCCACAACATAAAGGCCTATGAACTGCGTAACAAGAAACATTGCCAAGAGGACAAGTGTTATCTTCATGTTGTGCTTCATGTTCAAAAAAGCCAAAAAGAGTTTTTAAGTCTTAATAGGAGACCTCAAAAGTTTATAACCAATATTCGGAGGCAAAAGAAAGGCACTGATAAAGGGGTGTTGCCTCATGCCACAATTAATAATTCCCGTGTATGCTCTTGGATTTTTATAATCTCCTGAAAAATTAAAGTCAAGGTAGTCTCTTGTGTATCTTCTAAATTCCCTTACAGAAACGAGGTTGATTCCTGATAATTTTAAGTTAATCCTTAATAATCTTTCATCGTTGAAATCCTTGGTATCAATTTCTTTTCCTATATTTTCAAAAATCTTCTCCAGCACGCTTTGTCTTGGAGGGAAAACCATTGCTTTGATTATTTTATATACAGAAACGGCAATAGGAACAGTTTCTTTTTCCGAGTCTGTTATAATTCTTCTATGTGGATTAAACCTTAGATAATCACTGGTATTAGTTCTAAATTTTCCAACAGGAACAACAGTAACATCATATGGCTTAAGTTCATACTCCATGATAACCGCACTTTCAAATGGATTTCTAAGAGATTCTAATGCACCATCATTAAGCATTACCATAAAAATCAGGACAAAAACCCATTTATAAAACTATTTCAGTTTCAGCGTTTCAAGAAGCCTTGGAACATTCGTCTCCACGCGGTTCAATTTGTACAACGAAGATGCAAGGTCAAGGGACTTTGAGACTTCTCCGTGGACAATTATGATCCTCTTCGGCTTCGGCGTTATTTTCCTGAAGAAGTTTATCAGCTCGTTTCTTCCCGCGTGGGAGGTCATGCCCTTTACAGTGTGTACCTCCATCTCTATCTTCACCTGCTCTTCTTTTCCGTTCGTGTTCATCCTCATCTCCTTTAAGCCGTCCTGTATCTGCCTTCCCAATGTTCCAGAGCCTTGATAGCATACAAACATCAGCGAATTGTTCTTGTTTCCGGCGAATTCCTTCAGGTATTCCACAGAAGCGCCGCCAACCAGCATTCCGCTTGTTGCCAACACGACGCATGGGCCGCCTTCAATAACCTTTTTCCTTTCCTCCGGCGAACCGACACGGGAAAACACGTTTGATGTGAATGGGTTGTTGTCCTGAAATGTCATGATCTTTAGCCTGTTGCTCAAAAAATCAGGATACGCGGTGTGAATGGTGTTGATGTCCCATATCATTCCGTCGATGTAAACAGGAATGTTTTTTATCTTGCCGCTTTCTATTGCGTCCTCTATGATGAGCATTGTTTCCTGAGCTCTTCCTAAGCCAAGCTCTGGAATCAAAATCTTGCCTCCCCTTTCAATGGTCTTGTTTATCGTGTCAATGACCCTTTCCTCCACCTCTTTTCTCGGAGGAAGAACATCCTCCCTTGCGCCGTAAGTTGATTCTGTTATCACCGACTCCACTCTAGGAAAGCTTGAAACCGCGGATTCCAAAAGCCTTGTCCTGGAATATTTGTAGTCTCCAGTATAAAGAAGGTTGTGGGAACCATTGCCGATGTTTATGTGCACCATGGCGCTTCCAAGAACATGCCCTGCGTTGTAAAAGGTAATTCTTATGTCCCTTGTCACATCTGTTACTTCATTGTAATCCAGGCAAATGCTGTGCTTCACCATTTCCTTTATGTCCTGCGAGCTGAACAGCGGCTTTTCCGCCTGCTTGTATGCAACGCCTATGAAATCCAATGCAAGAAGCGATGCGACATCCCTCGTCGGAGAGGTCATGTACACAGGACCCTTGTACCCCATTTTGTACATGTAAGGAACCAGACCCGAGTGGTCGATGTGCGCGTGGCTTATTATTATCGCGTCCAGTTGGTTAACGTCAAACTCAGGTATGTTGAAGTACGGAAACTTGTCCGCTCCGTGGGAGGAAACGTCAACCCCGCAGTCCAAAAGTATTTTCGAGTTCGGCGTCTGCAATAAAAAGCAGCTTCTTCCGACCTGCCTTGCCGCTCCAAGAAAGGTTATTCTCACCCACTCGTCTGTCTTTTCCGGATTCCAGTTCTCGTAGATTTTTTTGCCTATTGAATTCAAAAAACGCCTTCTGTAGTTGTTGTTCGCATACAAAACCTCGCGGATGTTTTCAACAATCTGGCTCTTTATTGCGGGGCTTCTCTGAACCTGCGGCATCCAAAGAGTCTCCCTTTTTATCTCGTTCAGTATGCTGCCCTGCTTTCCTATAACCATGCCCGGCTTTTTTGCCTCTACAACGACTATGCTCCTGTGCTTGTCAAAGATTATGTTGGTTATCTCCGCATCTTTGGGCACAATTTCGCGGATTTTTTTCTCCGCTTTTTCCTCTGGGAGAAGTATGCCGTCGTCTGCACGCAACTCAATCCTTTTCTTTATCTCGTTGACGATTTTTTTTATCTCGCCCTCGCCCTCCTTGAAGAACTTTTCGTCGGTCGTGTAGAGGACTATGTTCGCGCCCTCGAATCCGGCGTCCTTTATCTTTCCTTCAAGCCTGTCCGTTATGTTCTTTAGAATTTCCATTTTTTGTTTTTAAGATTCCAGGATTTTATTTTTGGCAAAAATCCAAGGTTTTCCAGATATTATCCATTTTATATTTCAAACAAATTGTCTCAAGCACTAATAAAAAATCATCTTTACTTTTTGTCGTCCTTGTATTCGGGCTCTATTGTCTGCTCAACAGCCTTCTTTATTCCTTCTTTCGTTATCGTGAAAACATCAATTCCATGGCCGCTTCCGGTGTCCCTTTGCGTAGAGCTTTTGATTGCCTCGACAGCCAATTTTACCCCTTCCTCAACACCCATCCCTTTCTTGTATTGCCTTTCCAAAACCCCAAGAACATATGGCATTCCGCTTCCGAAGTTTGCGTCATAATCTTCTACGTTAATTATTCCTCCTGCAGGGTCTATAGAGTATAATTCAGTTGTTCCATCCTCGTTAAACCCCCCGATCATAAATCCTGCATGAAGTGGCAATGCAGAAAGCTGCCTTATTCCAGAATAAACAATGTTTCCCAAAAGACTCGCAGATTGCCTTACAGTGGGTCTTGAGTTTGATTTCAATTCTTTTAATTTTAGCTCTGCTGGAAGAACTTTTTCCACCCTTTTAATATCTGCAACTAATCCAGTACCGGAAACAATCAGATAATCATTAATCTTGACACTTTTTTGAGATTTTTTATTCATTACTATTGTCCCAGCAGAACTTTGCCTATCGCTGGCCATCACGACTCCGTCTTTGCAGACGATTCCAAGTATCGTTGTTCCCGTCTTCAGCATTGAATTCTTCAGTTCCTGGTCCATTTTTTGTTTTTCTGTTTTATATCTTAATGTTAATAGTGTTGTAATAACATTAGAACTATTTACCTATGGCTTTAATGGGAATTTGCGTTTTATAAAGTTTTCTATTTATCAACCATTGAAACGCCGTTCTCCTTCCTGAACCTTATCACATTGTCCACAAATGCCTCTATCTTTGGCTCGTGGCTCACGATGATTAGCTGGCTGACATTCAGTTCATTAAGCACATCGCGCATCTTGTCCAATTGCTGCGAGGAAAAGCCGTCTGTCGGCTCATCCAAAATAACCATGTCCTTGGTTTCAATGTTGCTCAGTAAGGAGTTTATTGTCTGGTTCAAAGCCAAACGGTACGCAAGGGCAATTGCCGTCCTTTCGCCTCCGGACAAGTAGGAATAATCAAGCTCATAATCTTGCTGTTCAATTACAGGGGTAAAGTCGTCTTGAACATAAACGTTGAATGATTCCGAGACAAGCATTGAAAACCATTTTGAAAAGACTTTTGAAAATTCGTGTTTAAGCTTCATCATTATGTTTTTTTCTATGAGTGAAACCAGGTCAATAAAGTCTCCGGAAATCCAGTTTTCAACTTCCATAAGGTAGTTTATCTGGTTCCTCGTCTTTTGGGCCTCGGCCAATCTGGACTTAATCTCGACTATCTGCCTTGCCAAAAAATCCATTTCCCTTTTTGATTCAACAAGCCTTATTTCCGCAACCCTTTCCCGAGACATGGCGGTGTCAAAGTCGCTTTTTATTTCTTCATAATTCTTTTCGTGTTTCTCCAAAAAAGCAAGTGTTTCTGACAGGATGTCGGCTGATCTGTTCAGAGATTCAATTTCCTCCCCCAATGTCTTGTTGGACTTCTCTATTTCCACAACATAATCAAGCTTGCCCTTAATCTCCTCGACCCTTAATTTTGTAATGCTTATGTCCCGCAGTTTCTTTTCCAGCAAAAATATCTCGTTGTTCAGGTTTTTCGACTTTTCCAGCAGGCTGTTCCTCCTTAAAATCAGGTTATCAAGTTTTTTGCCGTTTTCGCCTATTTCGTGGAGGCATTTTTGGATTATGTTCTTCTTGTATGAGTCATCAAGATTCTGCAGGCATGTCGGGCACGTATTCATATGGGATATTTTGTCCTTTAATGTGTCGTTTTCCGAATTTTTCGCGTTAAGCAGGCTGATTTCAGAGGATGTCTTTATCAGGTCTTCATTTACGTCATCCTTTTCCTTTTTCCTTGATTCAATTTCTTTGTCCAGCATTGAAAAATCCGACTCTGAAAATTTCATTTTTTCAATTTCCATGGCCTCAAGTTTTAAATTTTTGATAAAACGCTCGTTGTTGGAGATTATTTCTTTTTTGTTCATTGCGGACATTTTTTTGCCTTCAATTTCCTGCCTTGTTTTCCTCATTTCCTCGACTTTCAGGAGGGCGCTCTCCATTTCTTCCCTTGCCCTCCCCGTTTCCTGTTTTTTCACAGAAAAATCTTTCTCTATGAATGAGAATTCGGACTGTTTTGATTGCAGTTCTTTTTCCTTGTCGGAAAGGTCCGTCATTTCCTTGTTTATGCCCGTTATCACGCCCTCCTTAATTCTTTTTTCCTCCCTTATCCTTGAGGTAAGCAATGATGCGTTTTCCAAGATGGTCTTGTACTTATCAATCCCGAAGACATGCCTCAGGGTGTTTATTCTTGATTCGGCATTTTCTTGAACTATCTGTTTCATCTCCTCCTGCGGCGTGTAAACCGTAAATTTGTAAAGCATATTCTGTTTTTTGGAGAATTCCCTCGGATAGTTGAGCAAGTCCAAAATAAAGCTCTTTAGCTCCATAACGGAAAGCTGTGTTCTTGAACCGTCAATTGTCAGATAACAGGCATCCTGAGTTATTGTCTTGCCTTTTTTTAAACTTCTTTCTATAGTGATTTCCTTTCCGCCTATCTCAAAATTTAAGGTTACCCCCCCGGAATTTTTCCCGTTTCGGAGCAGGGACGAGCTTTTCTGGCCGGGTTGAAAGCCGAAAAGTGCAAATTCTATCCCTAAAAGTATCGAGGTTTTGCCGGAACCTATGTCCCCTGACAGCAGAATGGACCCTTCGGGAAAGGTTATCTCCTGACTTTCATAGCTTCGTATGTTATTCAAAAATATCTTTTTTATTTTCATCTTAAAATTTAAGGATTTTTCTGGATTCTTCAAATATCCTATTGGAAAAATTATCAGAAGTCTCGCCTTCCTGTTTTTCAACGGACAGGGAGTGGATAAGACTCTCGGCAAATTCCTTGAATTTTGATTCGCTCTTTTCCAGAAACAGTTTTGCCGTTTCATGGCCTATGTCTCCCTTGCCCACGCGTATTTCAATTGCCCCTTCTTTTTCCCTAAGCTCATGCGTATTTCTCAAAACAAAATACGCCTCTTTCTTCATGACAAAGTCTTCTATCAGCTTAAAGTTTATGTTGGATGTTCTGGAATTTTCCAACTCTCCGGAAAATCTTAAAAGAACAATTTTATCTTTCAAGTCTCTTTTGCTAAGGTCAAATATGGCCTCTTCGGTGGCCGTAACGGCGCTTTTAACGTTAAAATTGACTCGCTCAACCTCCTTAAGTGGGATTTTAATCCTCTTTATTTTTTCCGGATTTGACGTGTCTGCAATCACAAAGTGCCCGTGCTTCAAATCTTCAAGCTCCTTGAAATTGTTCGGAAACATCGGTCCCGGATAAACAAAGCCGTCCTTGTCGTAAAGAACGTGTATATGCCCAAGGGCATAATAGTCCGCCTTTGGCAGTTCGCTTGAATTAACCGACTCTATGGGCAAGTCCCCTACAACCCTGTCCAATGTCGTGTGCAGCATCAGGATTCTTGGCATTTGAGAGCTTAAACCGGCGAGCCTTATTTTTTTCAAGTCCTTCACTTCAAGCCCTGTCTTTTTTCCAGGAAAACCGTACAAGGCAACATCGTTGTGAATTGTGGGATTTAAGGTTATCACGCTTCCGTCTTCAGACTCCTCAAAATCCGCAACGTTCCTGCAAAAGCCTGTTTTTTCAAGAACATCAAGAAAGGTTTTTCCAGAGACAGAATAGTCATGGCTTCCCGCAATTATGTAGCATTTGATTCCGGAATCGTGAATCTTCCTGAATTCGGCAAAGGTTTCCTTCAGTATCTCTATTGAAGGGTATGGGGAATCAAAAATGTCCCCTGCCATAAGAACAAAATCCACCTTTTCCTCAATGCATATCTCAATTGCTTTTTGAAAAGACTTGAAGTTCAAATCCTGAAGCTTGGGAAATTTCCAGCCCCCAAGATGAATGTCGGACATGTGGGCGAATCTTGCCATGGATTAACCTTAATGTTGAAGTATTTAAAAATAATTATTGTTGCGAGATGGTTCAATTGTTTAAAATTACCAAACTGTTAATATCTTCAAAATCCTGACTAACCTGTGATATGCATGTTACATCAAGGCACATGGTTAGCCCATTTTTCCCTGTTAAACCTTGTAAATCACCCAAGAAGCTTTCCAAAAAGCTGCAGCAAGTAACCCCTGAAGAAGAAGATTCCGGCGAATATCAAAGCCAGGATTAAGAGCAGAACAGAGACGAGGATTATCATTTTTCTCCTCGGGTTTTCGCCCTTGCCTTCGGATTCATAGCTTGAGACCTTTTGCACGACGGGTGTTTTTGAATCCAAATCCAAGGAGTCGTCTTGCTGCGTTTGCCTAACAGTGCCGAATTCCGGATGGACAGCATGTATCCCTTTTTCGCTCTCTATGTGCAGTTGCTGCTGCAGTGACCTTGCGGCTTCCTCAACTTCCTGCCTTGGATAGCCCGCATTGTAAAAGGACTGCATTGCCTGCTGCAGCGTCTCTCCCTTGGACATTGCAAACTTTATTCCCTCGGCGATTTCCTCGTTCATTTTAATTTATCGTGATTTTGCCCCCGTCCTTCATAAGATGGCACTGGTTTTTTGAATATCCTATTTCCATGGCCAAGTCCATCATCGGCTTAAGCTGAAGAAATGATCCGTGAGAGGGTATCACGTTCTCCGGATTCAGCATTGTTATGAGATCCCTTATGTCTTCCCTCCCCCCGTGGCCAGAGACATGAACGTTGTCGAAAATCCTGACTCTTGATTTTTTGAGCCTCTTGTCCAAAATGCCCTTGTTTTCTATGTTGACAGGAACAGGGATTGTCTTCGATGAAAAGACTATGTTGTCGTTTTTCCTGAAGCCGAACGGCAATTTGCCCCTTGATATGCGATCAAGGATGCTTCCCGGCTCTCCCTGGTGGCCTGTGCAAACCACAAGATACCTCTCCCTGTTGTCGTTTATCTTTTTCAATGCGGAAATGACCTGGTTCCTGTAGGTCTTCAGCGTAATGTCTTTTCTGAAGGGGGCAAGATTGACCTTTGACGCGGCAGACATGTACCTCTCCAGGCTTCTTCCAATGAAGAGTATCTCCCTGTTCAGTTTTTTCCCAAAATCGACAATGCTTTTCAGCCTTGAGATATGGGAAGAAAAGGTCGTGACAAAAACAGCCGCGTTGTCGTTCCTTACCGTCAAAAGAACTTCCTCGACCATGTTCCTTGCCACACGCTCGCTCGGAGTTTTTGTTTCAGAGCTGCAATACAAGGAGTCTATTATCGCCGCCTTTATCCCTTGTTTTGAAATTCTTTTCAATGCATTGTAGTTCGGCGGGTTTCCTATTACAGGAGAGTTGTCTATCTTGAAATCGTTCCCGTATACGACGATTCCCTCTTTTGTGTGAAGCGCAGTCATTGAAGTGTGGGGTATGGAATGCGTCATGTTGATTAGCTCCACCTGGTAATCTTGGCTTTTTCCCTTTATCCCGATGGAAGAGTCCATTGAAACCGCCCTGATTTGGTTTGGAACGCTTCTTTTTTCGTCCTCAAGGACTTTTTTCAAAATTGAAATCGTGTAAGGCGACCCTATTATCGGCGCATTGTACCTGTAGCTCAAGAAAGGCGCTGCGCCTATGTGGTCCAGATGCCCGTGGCTCAAAATGATGGCCCTTACCTTGTCTCTGATTCCAAGTTTGTCGAGGATAGTATCGTCGGGAACAGCGCCCTTGTGCCTCAGCAATTTCTCGGAATAAACACCTTTTTCGTTTTCCTGCATTTCGACAATGGCGGGCATGTAAAATCCCGCATCAAAGATGAATGCATCGTCCCCTGTTTTTACGACAGTCATGTTTTTTCCGACTTCGCTGTATCCGCCGACAGAATGTATCTCCATTTTCTCTTTTTCACCTATATGATTGGAAACAGGTTTAAAAATTCTTTTGAATAATTTTTAACTGTACGGCAAATTTTAATAACTGTTTTTGCCTCGATAGGACATGGCATTGAAATCTTTGAAGCCGAGCATGCGCGAGAACAAAAGGTACCTTCTTGTAGAGGGAAAAAACCTTGAATCCAACGTAGAAAGGGCTATTCTGGATTTCATAGGCATTTTGGGCATGTCAAAAACAGGACTAAGCTTTGTGAAAAAACAAGGGGATACAGCCGTTATTTGTGTCAACAGGGAAGCGGTCAACGAGGTAAGGGCAAGCCTCGCTATTTTCCCGGAAAAAATCTCCGTGAAGAAGGTTTCCGGAACGCTGAGGGGTTTGGGGAGAAAGTGAATTTTATTTTTTAGCCAAACTTTTTGAGGAAGTTTTTAAATATAACAAATAAAGATATTTTTCAATGAAACGCTATGAAGGAGAAAGAGAAGAAAGTTTTCTTGCAAGATGGGATAGAGATCCTTGCAGTTTTGGCGATCATCGTCGTCATGAATATCTATTCACAGAATATGATGCAGGTTATGCAAAACGCGGCTTGGTAGACTGGTATGAATGTGTAAGTTGCGGAGGTAGTCACCCTGAACCAGCAAGTTTATGGCACAGATTTGTTTGGCTGTCTCAAATGGGAGTTGAAAAGTTAAGTGAGAGGGTTAAGCAGCATACGAAAGCAAGCGATTAAAACCCCAAGGAAAAACTTTTTAAAGCGACTTTTCTTCAGTTTTTCGAACAGAGAAAGCAATTGAAATTTAAATTAAAATTTCTCTAAAATAGGACATGGAAATGCCAATAGACTTGCAGCATCAGGCAATGGGTTACGACCGTACAGCCACGATGTTCTCTCCTGAAGGCCATTTGCTCCAGGTTGAATACGCGGAGAAGACGATAAGGCTCGGAAGCACGAGCATAGGAATGGTCTGCTCTGACGGGGTGTTTATAATCGCGGACAGAAGGGTTGACGACAAGCTCATATCCAAAAAGTCCGCAAGCAAGATTTACGAAATAGATTCGCACATGATAGCGAGCATAGCGGGAATCATATCCGATGCCCGTGTGCTTATAGAAAGGTCCCAAGTGTTGGCGCAGCAGCACCGCGTCACATACGACTCTCCGGTAGAGCCGGAAATACTCGTAAAGGAAATTTCAAACATAAAGCAGCAGTTTACGCAGTACGGGGGTGCAAGGCCTTTCGGCGTTTCCCTGATGTTCGCAGGAATAAACAAAAAGCACCCTGAATTGTACACGAGCGACGTAACCGGAAACTACTTTTCCTACAACGCAAACGCAATTGGGGAGAACGACGAGAGGATAAAGGAAAAACTTAGGGATGAATATTCAAGGGACTTGACTATAAAAAAAGGCGTGAAGATTGCGCTGAAAATATTCAAGGACATACAGGGCAATAAGTTCAACCTTGACAGGTTCGAGCTCGTCTATGTTGGAAAGGATGATTCTAAAATAACAAAGATTGAAGGGGAAGAATTAAGGAATTTTTCTAAATGATTATAAAAATGAGAATAAATTATGGGTCGTTTAGGGATGCTTTTGACGCGGGAGATTATGAAAGAGCGATGGTTATAGCGTGTGAAAATCCAGAGGCCATGAAAAGAGTTACATTGCTAGAATCATATAGGCTTAAAATTGAAGCGGAGGCAAGAATGGAAGAAAGGGGTATCGGATTATAATATGAACATGGCAAACACCATAGCAAGAATAAAGCAGAAGGGCAGGCATTTTGAGATTATTGTCGACATGGACAAAGCCTTGAGTTTCAAAAAAGGCCAAAATGCGTCAAGAGACTTCCTTGAGACAGACGTGGTTTTTACAGACTCAAAAAAAGGGCTAAGGGCGTCTGAATCAGAGCTTATGAATGCCTTCGGAACAAATGACGTTGGTTCAATCGCGCAGAAAATAGTGAAATCCGGAGAGGTAATGATCTCGCAGGAAAAAAGGGACGAGGAAAAGGACAAGAGGTACAAGAGGGTTGTCGACTTTCTTGTCACGAATTCTGTTGATCCAAGAAGCGGAAACCCCCACACGCCTGAAAGAATCAAAAGAGCATTGGAAGAGGCGCATGTCAACGTGAAAAACGTTCCTGTTGAAAACCAGATAAGGGACATTGTAAGCCAAATCAGCAAGGTGATCCCAATAAAAGTCGAGTCAAGGAAAATAAAGATAGTTGTTCCAGCAATTCACACCGGAAAGTCCTATGAGCTTATAAACCAGTACAAGGAAAAAGAGAACTGGCTTTCAAACGGCGATTTGGAAGTCGTCGTAAACCTTCCTTCGGGAAACGTCATGGCGTTCTACGACAAATTGAATTCAATAACCCACGGCTCTGCTTTGACAGAGGAAATGTCGGAGGGGGAAAAATGAAAAATTTGGCAAAAAAGTTAGTTTCATTAGCACTGCCAGTATTGACAATCGCGGGGGCAGGTATTTTATCAAATAATATACCAAAAAATATTGAGATGGAGTATATGGCTCGTGGTAAAGTCCAAAGATATCTGACTGCTGAGACGTATATCGCTGTGGATAGAAACAAAGATGGGACTCCAGACGTAATTATTAATGGATTTATGGGACCTGGATTTTTTCCAGGCGGGATATTAATGAGAGAACCGACTGAAGAGGAAATTAAAAATTACAGGAGTTTATCAAAATGAGCGAAAGAAAAGTGGTCATTCCCGGAGAGGTCATAGTTACCGGGGAGAAATACCTTCCAGGGGATAACACAGAGAAAAAGAACGGAAGCATAATAGCCGTTAGGTACGGACTTGCAGAGGAATATTCGGATTTGGTAAAGGTTATCCCTCTTTCAGGGGTTTACCAGCCGAGAAAGGGAAACGTGGTCATAGGGAAGGTGGAGAACATAACATTCAACGGGTGGGTCATTGACATAGGCGTCAGCGAAAACGCCTTTTTGTCGCTGTCGGAAATCCCGAGATTTGTAAGCAAGAGCGGCATGAGCGAGGTTTTGGACATGGGAGACATGGTCATAGGGAAAATAGTTGACTGCAGCAGGAAAAGCTCTGACCTTACGGTGAAGGGAAAGGGCTTTGGAAAGATTGAAGACGGAATGATAATGGAAATAAATCCCAACAAGGTTCCGAGAATCATAGGGAAGGAAGGAAGCATGATAAACCTCATAAAGGAAGAAACAGGATGCAACATAACAGTGGGCCAGAACGGATTGGTGTGGATTTCCGGAAAAAGCGTGGACGACGAGCTTTTGGCAAAGAAGTCAATAGCATTCATAGCGGAAAAATCCTTCCTTGAGGGGCTTACGGAAGAGGTAAAGAAATGGTTTGATGGGGAGAAAAGAAAATGAGATATGAAGTTTTAACAACAATTTATGCGCCTTTTGGAGAAATTGCGGCAATTGAAAATGTTATTAGAAAAAATGGTTTATTTTGGAAGGATGACGCAGTTGGATTATATAGTCTTCCTCAAAAAATAAGAGAAAAAATCACTAAAACTTTAGATGGACAGTTAGCAAGATTTAACGAAAGTTTGAAAAGCGGAAAATTTTCTGGTTTAGGGACAATTAAAGAGGTAATTACCTGTTAAAATGCCAAAGGAAAAAAGTTCGGAATACAAGAGAAGCGACGGAAGAAAGCTTGACGAGACAAGAAAGATGGCTGCAAAAGTAGGCATTGTGCCGAACGCCGACGGAAGCGCGATGTTTTCCTTTGGAGACACAATCGCAATAGCGGCGGTTTACGGGCCCAAGAAAATGCACCCCCAGCACATGCAGAATCCAGAAAAGGGAACATTAAGGTACACTTACAACATGATGAGCTTTTCCGTCTCGGAAAGAATCAAGCCTGGTCCAAGCAGGAGAAGCCAGGAGATAAGCAAGATTTCGGAATGGGCTATTGAACCAGTGATGATGATTGACAAGTTTCCCAACGCTGTGATAGACGTGCATGTGAACATACTTCAGGCAAACGCATCGACAAGATGCGCCGGAATAAACGCCGCCTCGCTTGCGCTTGCTCACGCGGGAATTCCGATGAAGGATATGGTTTCAAGCGTCTCAATTGGAAAAATAGACAAAACTCTTGTCGTTGATGTTTCAAAGGAGGAGGAAGACTACTCAGAGGGGGAAGGAGCCACAGACATCCCGATGACTTTCACGTCAAACGGCGACTTAACGCACATACAGCTCGACGGGAAAATTTCAGGGAAGCAGCTTAAGGAAGCGGTTAAGCTTGCAAGAAAATCCTGCAAGGATATTTACGAACTGCAGAAAAAAGTTTTGAAGGAATCCGTTGATCTTGAGGAATAAAAAATGGCAATAAAACTGACAAAATATTTTGTATTGAAGCATTTGGATAGTTGGAAAACAGTTGGAGAAATACTTAGTGAGTCTGGCAATGGGGGAGATGAAAAAGCAGAAGCGCATTTAGAAAAAATGTTAAAGGGTTTTGAGGATGAAGGAAGGGTGTTCAGTTTCCAAAGAGGAAGAGGAGGCAATGTTTTCAGTCCTTCAAGAACAGGTAACCCAAGTTATATTCTAACAAGGAAGTTATCCAAAGAGCAAAGAGACAGATATAAAAATCACACTTATACGGAGGAAGCCGCATAAAATGAAAACATCAAACATAACCGCGGAAAGGATAATCAATTACCTTAATGAGGGAAAAAGATTTGACAATAGGGGACTGGAGGACTTCAGAAACACCACGATAGAGACAGGGGTCTCAAAAAACGCAGAGGGCTCGGCGAGGGTTAAGATGGGAAATACAGAGGTCATTGTCGGGGTAAAGATGGACATTTCAGAGCCTTACGCTGATTCTCCCGACGAGGGAAACCTCATGGTAAGCGCGGAATTGCTTCCGTTGAGCTCAAGCAGGTTTGAGCTTGGGCCTCCAAGAATAGAGTCGATTGAGCTTGCAAGGGTCGTTGACAGGATGGTCAGGGAAAGCAAGTACGTTGAATTTGACAAGCTGTGCATAAAACCGGGGGAAAAGGTATGGACAGTGTTCATAGACATATACTCCATAAACGCCGACGGAAACCTTATTGACGCGGCGGCAATCGGCGCCGTCGCAGCATTGAAAAATGCCAAAATACCAAAGTACGACGAGAAAGAGGACAAGGTAATTTACGGGGAGCATTCAAACAAGAAAGTTCCCTTGAAAAAAGAGACTCCCCTGTCGGTAACGTACCACAAGATTGACGGAAAGATAATTGTGGATCCGACGCAGGAAGAGGAGGATGTGAGCGAGGCAAGAGTGACCATAGGAAGCCATGACGGCATTATTTCTTCAATGCAAAAGGGAAATTCAGGAAGCTTAAGCGAGGAGGAAATGTACCGCATAATCGACTTGAACGACAAGGTGTGGGAAAAACTGCACTCAAAGTTTGTAAAATTCGCGAAGGATTGAAATGGAAAAGGAAAAATTCACAAAGTACGAAAGGGCGAGAATTCTCGGAGCAAGGGCGCTGCAGATAGCAATGAATGCGCCACTTTTAGTCAAAATAAGCAAGGAAGACCTGGAAAAGGTAAGGTTTGACCCGATTAAAATCGCGGAGATCGAGCTTGAGTCAGGCATACTTCCGATATCAATCAAAAGGCCCTTTCCGGAAAGAAAGGAAGAGAGGCTGAGAAGGCCTGTGGAAAGAAAAGTGGAAGACGAAAGCGTAGAGAAAAAGGAGATTGAGGAAGAGGAGGAGATTGTCAAAGAGGGAGAGATAATGGAATTGGCGACGCCAGAGGATGAGGCAGAGGCGTCGACAGGCGAAAGCGAGAGCGAAGAAGCTTGATTCTGTTTATTTAAGTATCATAAAGTTTTTAAATGGAGACTTTTAGGAGAGGTTATGGGATTAAAACAAAAACTGCAGGATATGGCCAAAAAATCTGGAGAAAGAATAGATAGATATCCATATGGTTCTTTTTTTGGACCCCTAATTAATAATTTAGTTATGCCTTGCAGTGATGTTGATATTGTGGCTACTAATTTACTTGTTAATGGTACATATGATGATGGAGGGAAAGCAAATAAGAAACGGTTTATTGGACCCTCTGTTTATTTTGGTACTAAAATAGCTGTTCTTAGCGCACTTACATTAGGGGTTTATTTAACCTTAGAAAAGCTGGTAAATCAGTTTTAATTTTTTCTTTCGCGCAAACACCACTCTCAACTTTTAGTTGAAATCATAATAACAAATTTTTTAACTCCTTATACAGATATTTCAAGTGGTTAGTCACAAGAAATTTTATATAGTTCCATAAGTTTCAAAACAAATGGTTGTGATAAAAGAGGTTTCTGCAAAGCCCATCCAAGATTCAAGGAATGAAAAAACTGTTTTTGTCAGGATAAAAACCTCCCATGGAATTTTCTCGTCAAGCGCGCCAAATGGAAAATCCAAAGGCAGTTTTGAAGCATCGTCTTACAAAAAAAGCCTAGAAGACGACATAAAAACGCTAAAAAAGTTCAGCGACTATTTTTCCGAGGAGAACATAGACTGCTTTGACGACCTGAGAAGGGTTGAGGATGTCTTAAACGGCTTCGTGGGAGCGAACACACTTTTCGCGCTCCAGTCGGCGGTTCTCAAGGCTGTTGCAAAAAAGGAGAAAAAAAGCGTCTGGCAGGTTGTAAACCCCATTCAATCGGATAAATTGAAATTTCCCAGGATTGTCGGAAACTGCGTTGGCGGCGGAAAGCACACAAAAAGCGCAGGAAAAAAGCCGGATTTTCAGGAATTTCTTCTCATTCCCAATGAAAAAACAGTAAAGGATTCCTTTATCGCAAGCGAGAAAATAAAAAAATACCTTAAAAACATTCTTGCGAAAAAGGACGAGGGGTTCAAGGGATTAAAAAACGACGAGGATGCCTGGATTACATCGCTGAACGAAAAAGAGGTTTTTGAGATTTTGAAGGATGAAAATATTCCCATTGGAACAGACGTTGCCGCATCAAGCTTTTACAAGAGGAAAAAATACGGGTATGAAAATCCCATGCTGAAAAGGGACAGCGAAGAGCAGTTTTCCTATGTTTCAAATTTGATAAAAAACTTCAATTTGTTTTACGTAGAGGATCCTTTCAACGAAGAGGATTTCTCAAGTTTTGCAAAGCTTAGGAAAAAATTCCCTGACAAACTCATAGTCGGGGATGACTTAACCGCAACAAGCGTCAAAAGGCTGAAAAAAGCCATAGAAATGGGAAGCATAAATGCGCTGATTGTAAAGCCTAATCAAAACGGCTCGCTTATCGAGGTAAAGGAAGTCTGCGACCTGGCCAAAAGGAATGGCATAAAAACCGTTTTCTCGCACAGGTCTGGGGAGACAAATGAAAGCATTCTTGCGGATTTGGCTTTTGGATTTCAGGCGGATTTCTTCAAGTCAGGGATAACCGGAAAAGAGCGCGAAATAAAAATAAAAAGACTGATTGAGATTGAAAGAGGTTTTAGGTAGCGCGGAACTCTCTGAGTTCAACAACAACTTTAGGTATGCCTGTATACCAGTCAAATGCTTTTTGGTTCCTTATTTCTGCATCTCTTCTTGCACGCATTGCTGTTGCGTCAAGTGGCTGTGATTCTAATGGCAATTCTTCTCTGTCTCTTAAAATCGCTTCAGTTTCAGGAGCACCGTAATTCAAATGCCTATGGCAATGGCCGCAATAATTTTCTCCAGAGATTATAAGTTGGTGTCCCATATAATCACACTCACCATATCTTACTGCAAGAACCGATTTTGCATCTATTAATTTCTCAGAAAGTTTCCCCATAATTCATTATTGGAAAAAGAGTATTTAAGATTTTATGTGCAAAACCTTTTAAACAGAATATTTCTCTCAGGGCAATGGCTTTTAACATGGAAGAACATCTCAGGGAGCAAAACAAGAATAATCCGTTTAAGGAAGTTGATAGAAGAGATTATGTTAGAGAGGGCGTTTCAATAGCCGCGATGATAGGTATTTCTTTCTCTGCAATATTTCTTTCGGCATATTTCGCCGGCAAAAGTGCTGAATATCAAAGGGAAAGATTTGACATTCCCCCTATCTATCAAATTCTAAGATAATATATAGAAACCCTTAAAAATCAGTTTAACTCTGGATTCTGATTAAAAAGTAAAATGGCAAAGGCAAAAGTCAAGACAGGGGAAATGGACGAATTGAAAGGCGAAGAACTGAAAAGACAAAAGGCAGAGCCTTTAGCTGATTCGTTTACAGAAAAACAAATCAAAGAGGCGGAGGCGGAATCAAAAGACGAAACCAAGGAGGCAAAAACCCTCGCTGAAAGAAAGAAAGAGCTTCTTGAGAAGGCCAAAAAGCTTTCCGAGAAAGTCAAAGAGGTAAAAACAGAGGAATTAAAGGAAAAGGTCAGGATAAAGAAAAGAGAGGATATGCTCATCCCTCTTGAGGATTACGTCAAGTCTGGAATTTACATAGGCACAAGGGTTGTGACGCCGCAAATGAGGCAGTATGTCTACAGAAGAAGGGCGGACGGATTGGCAATATTCAACACAGACATAATTGACGAAAAGCTTAAGGAAGCGATTGAATACATCTCCAAATTCAGCCCCGAGGACATTATTCTTGTATGCAAGAGGCAGGTTGGCTGGAAAAAGGCGGAGAAATTCTCGGAGATAACCGGAATAAGGACATTTACAAAGAAATATCCCGCAGGAATTCTTACAAACACGAATCTTCCGAATTTTTTCGAGAATGAACTTACCATTGTTACGGATTCCTGGCTTGACAAAAATGCCTTAAACGATACGCTGATAGTCAAAAAGCAGGTTTTG
>CAYXIC010000006.1:3462-20938 GCA_964465625.1 Candidatus Woesearchaeota archaeon | reverse complement strand
GTCCATCTTATTTCCTGTCCGGGAACAACATTCTCAACGTTTATTGACGTCCTTTTAACACCGCTGATAAACCCTTTTGCAATTTCCGCGTATGCATCCGCCCTAATCAAAAGCAGTTTTGCCTTTTGGCCCGTGAACAATGCCCTGTCAATTAGTTCTTTTGTTATGTAGGAGATTTTCTCATTTGCTGTTTTTTTGTTTATCTTTTCAACCTCTGCATTGAAATCCTGGATATAATTTCCCTGCTTCAGCAAGTCGCTGACTTTTTGCGAAGCCTGCTGAAGCGTTTGGTTTCTTATGTCAAGCGATTTTATCGTATTGTTGACGCTTTGCTTATCAAGGTAGCATTTTATTTTTCCCCTTCCCTCGTCGCATGTTCCAACTTCAACCCATCTTCCAGCAGTTGTTCCGGCGGCGGGATCTGTTCCCTTTCCAGGATTGTCTGTTGCGCACACACGGACAATGCCTCTCTCATAAAGCTCCGGATTCAAAAATTCCCCTGCTCCTGATTGGACATTTGGATTAATCAAACTGTAAACGCTCGTTGTTCCCGAAATACACTGGGACTCTGAATTTATGTTCGTCTGGCTTGCCTGTTCCTTCAAATATTGGTCCTGAAGGTAGTTCAACGCGAAGCTTGTCGTTACCTGCTTAAAGCCGCATTCTTCCTGTGTATTGACACGAATGCATAGTTCCTTATACCCAGAAGGGGCTGTAAAGTCTCTTGTTTCAGAGGCGTAGTCTCCCTTGGCAATGTATCCCGTGGCAACAGTTACAGTAGGATTTGTCTGGTAAAATGAAGTGCCTGCAGGGCTTTTCAGGTAAACAGTGTAATATGCGCCAATGTTTTGGACAGTATTCTCACCTGCATAAATGTGATAAAATACCTTGTACTGCGACGTTGCAGGGACTGTTGCTGTCGTAAATGTTTGCTCGGAGAACCACGCATGGAATTGGGGTGGGCTTCTCGGCTTTATCAAATTGCTTAATCCCACGTCGGATGGATATGTCGCAGATACAAAGTTTCTGCAAACAGCTTTTCCCACGCCTTCTGTCGCCAAAGACTTGAAAGCGTTGAAGGAATTTGCGCCGTAATACTGTGTTATGTAATCAACAGAATTTCTTGCATTTTGCCATGCGCTTTGCACTCCAAGGTACTCTCCGCCGCCTCTTGCAGTGGTTTTTCCTCCCGAAGAAATAAAGTCAAAGATTTTCGGCAATGCAACTTCTGCCAGAGGAGCGCTTTGGCTCCAGAAGAAATCGCACAAATAAATGCTGTGTATCTCGTCGCATATTCCAATTGTCTTTCCGGTGTCTAGGTTTGCCTGCAAACAGTCGCGATAATTCTTCTGCACAGAGACCAGGCCATCAATTCCCGCCTTCACTCCTGTCAGGCATACAGGGACTGCAACATCTCCGCCAAATCCTATAAAGTTCGCCGAGCATAAGACAGTGCTTCCCACAATTCCGCTTTGAGCCACATCCGCAACATGGTAAGTTCCGCCAAGGTTGCATCTGCTGCTAGGGCAAACTACAGGATCGCAGGCATTGAACAATATTCTGCAATTGCTTGGCGACATAAAGTCCTGGCATTGAAATTCAGGAACATTGACAGCAGGCCTTCCAATGGGAATGACATTCCCTAGTATTCTTGCGTTGCCGCTTATTCCCGGCTTGTACTGCCTTCCTGCCTCATTAACCGCGCTTATCGCCTTTCCAATCAATTGGTTTGTGTGGCTTTGGTCAAGTCCCTGGAATGTTCCCAAAGCCTGCCCTGTTCCTGGATTAAACTGCTGGCATATGTCATCTCGGATTCCTGAATTAAAGTCAGCCTTTCCGTTTTCTCCGACGTTGCACAACCAGAAGCTCGTGAGCCTTCCCGAATCGTCATATGCTTTTATGTTTCCTGTTCCAAATCCAAGAATCGGCTGCTTTGTTGCGACATACCATCCATTGACAGTGTCAAAAGGAACCAAAGCAGGAAGGCCTTTGTAAGGATCTGTCTCGAAATATTGTACCTCTGGATTTATGAACTTGTTTTGGTAAGTCAGCGCATCGTATTTTTTGAATCCCTTGTATCTTGATTTTATTTTGTCTGTTGTCGTTTTGTCTGTAACTTCCACGCCGCTTTCAGTATAAACATTTTCTATGGAATATAAGTTTCTTCCGTTGTCTTTCAAGGTAAGGAAGTATCTTGTGTTGTCGAAGTTGACGGGCTGTACAGGAACGCCGTCGGGAATTTTTCCCGGAATAGTTCCTTGCGCAGAGCTTGTTGTCGCGCCGCCGTAATTTCCTACAACAGCATCCTTGTCGCTGCTCTGGAAGTCAACTCCCGTCACTCCCAAAATCCAACTTTGTTTTTTTACGTCTTCCAGATACTTGTTGTAGGCCGCATAATTCTGAACATTTGCATTTATGTCATATAATATTGAGTATCTTTGCAGTTCTAGGGATTTTTTCATTTCAGGGGTTATCTCATTGCCGTTTATCAGCTGGTTCAGCCTTTCCAAATCTCTTGCCTGGCTTAGAGTCACTTTCTCGCAGTTTTTCGTTTTCTCGTCCGGCAAAAATGCAGCGTTTAAGTCGTTGGATATTTCAAGCGTTCTGGCGCTGTTACCAATTTGCCCGTTGCCTATTTGGCCGCCAAATCCCTGACTTACTTGGGACAGTCTATCGCAAAGGTTTGCGTCGTTGATTATATTGCCTTCCTTGTTTTGATTTTCTATTATTTTTGATATTGCGTTCACATCTTTCTCAATCTTGTCGTTGTATCTCAATAGGCAGGCATCAAGCGACTCTTTTGTTGTTGATATCTCGTTTTTGCAGATGTCTGTGTACCCTCCCTCGCCCCTCATGACTTCCTGCCTTGCGATGGATTTTCCGTCAAGGTTGCCAAAGAAGTTTGTCACTGTCAATACAGCTCCTGTCGTGAGACAGGCTGCGTTGAATCCCTCGACAGCTTTTCCCAAATCCTGGGAAATTCCATCCCAGTCTTCTATTGAATCGTTCAGGCTGTTAATCCTGCCCTTTATTTCGCTTGGGGAAAGGTCTATCCCTCTTTTCTCTATCCCAATCCTGAAGCTTACGTTGGCGTCTGTTCCGGCATTGTCAATTCCCGGGATTACGGAGACTTTTGCCTGCGCCTTGAAGTTCACCGCCGTGAGGGTTATCCCGTAATTTTTCTCCCCTATAACCTTTTTCTCGTTGAGGTTTATCTTCAGGTAGCCTGTTTTCCAGAAGGCATCTTTTAGTTTTCCCTCGCCCACGGAGCTCACATCGAAAAGCGCAGAGTTGTTATCTATCTGCTTCAGCTCTATAAACTCGGTATTGGAGAAGTTTGCCCTTTCATTCTTCCTTAAAATAACAGGTCCTGAATTTTTTTCTGCATTTGATATTGTGAGTTCGGCGCTGTACTCGTCTATCGTGGGCTCGTAGATTCCGTCAAATGAAATTTGCTTCACGTTTCCGTTGATCAAAATGCTCCTCAATGAAATTCCAGAGTTTGAAATTTTGAGGGCGTCATTGCATTCGGGAATCAATGTCTTTGATTCGGGGTATCTCTCCTTGAATTCCTTGCAAAGGTCAGTCATTGTCCTTCTCTGCGAAGCCTCTTCGGAAAGCTTTATCGCTTTGATCAGGGCCTTTTCTCCAAAAGTCTCCTGCGAGTTTGAGCTGTCCTCCTTGTCAGAAGGATGCTGTTGTATGATTGTTCTGTAGTCTTTTATCGCGTTTTCGTAATTGATTCTTAAATCAGGGTTTTTTTCAAGAATTGAACTATCGTCAACAGAACCTGCAAATCCCACTAACTTTACCTGTGTCCCATAGACATCATTCTGCTTATCAAAATTAAGAGTGTTGCTTATTTCGCTTCCTTGAACAATGTATCTTGCAGACCTCTCAAGCCAGTTTTTTACTGTAAATCCTATGCCTTGATAAATTCTCGCCATTCTTCCTCCTTTTTGGAAATCTAAGTCATCGCTGTCAAACCTCGCCACTTCGGAGAGCATGTTGTCGGTCAGCCTTTCCCCACTGTACGGCGTTTGGACAAAGCGAACATACAAATCTCCTTCCCTTCCGGAATCTCCATTGGTTCTGGCATATGCAAGGTAAACGTTTTTGTTTGGGTCGCTTGGATCGTTTATTGGGAGTTTTTCTCCAATTTCATATCCTCCTGCCTTTGCTCCTGGAAAATCCAGCTTTATTTTTGGAACTATCCTCAGCTCAAAATTCTCAGCTCCGTCGTCTGTCCTGCAACTTATCTGGACTTTTTGGTTCAAGCCCTCTTTTCCCAATCCGCGTACAGTGCATGCATTGTCAAGGAATTTTTCGCTTCTTGCAACTTCCGCAACATTTCCGTTTACGTTGAGCTTAGCCCTCGTATCAGGAACGTCAAGTCCGTCAAGCCTTAATTGCAGTCCTGCAAGGCAGAAGAATCCTGGAAGATAGACTTTCTCAGAAACTTGACCTTTTCTCAGATTAAGTGTTGAGAATTTCGTGTTTTCATTCAAATATATTGAAACCACCACGCTGTCAACGTCGACAGATTCAGCCCTTAGGAATCCCTTTCCGTTCCAGAATCCATATTGCTGATGCCTGGTTTGCCAGTCTTCGCTGCTCAACTCTGGAAGGTAATAAACCGCTTGGCCTATTCCAAATGCATTTTGAATGTCATATTTTATCGTGGCTGTCAAATTGCCTTGGACAAAATCAGGCATGCTTGACTCGTTCTGTTGTTGTTTCAGGACAATTACCGCATAGCCTATGTTCGCAAGAAGTGGAGAATTGAGCAAAGTGTTTCCCGTATTGCTTCTTATCGCCGCTCTTGCTGGATAAAAGCCAACGCCAGAAACTTCCTTAGGGTATTGTCCCTTGAAGGATATTGTGTTTATTGCATTGACATCTATCAATGGATTTAATTTTGTTGCCTGCAGCTGGCAAAACACAGGAACATTCTGCTCTTCCAGCAAATCGCTTCTAACAACAGTCGGCGAGCATCCCAAAGGCGAAACCTGGACAATAAAGTCCTGTCCTGCGCTGCACATTTTCTCGTTGAAAACAGGATACAAATTCACGCCCTGCGACTTGAGATAATTTGTGCTTATGCTTGGAGATATAAATTGGGGGTTTGAAAAAGACGCTGCTGATGCGATAGCCCCGAATAGTGCTAATACTGTCAAGAAAAACATTCCCAATACAAACATTCTTTTTGCGTTTTTCATTTGAAGTTTATTTCAAGGCCTCTTTCCTCGAACAAGATATAATTATTTTGCAGCTGCGTTATTGAATTTGGATTTGGGAGCGATTTTGCGTTTATTTCCAACGTCTTTGAGTCAGAAAGCTGCGATTCAAGTATGTAATAGTTCTGCTTTCCTCCTCCGGAAAGCGCATTTGACAAAACCTGTGATGGAAATTCTATGGTGTAGCAGTTTTCCTTCGTGAATCCGAAAAAACCGCCTATTCCGGACTGCGGAGCTTCCACACACTGCTGGGTTTTTGTGGCCCCAATGGTTATCGAGGAATTCTTGTAGATGTAAACCTGCACCTCGTACTGCCCCTGGCTTAGTTCGACTGTTTTTTGGCCTGGATAAATGATTGTTTTCGCGTCGCTGTCAGAGACAAATGTGATTGTGGCCTGCCCGTTGTAGTTTGAATTGTCCATCCTTAAGTTTACTGTCGCGTTGTACAATTTGTCAACTATTATTTCCGCAAAGCCCTGCTCAATTGTTGAAAGCCGGTATCTTGTCTCTCTGTAACCGGGGGCGTTGACAATCACATCCCCGTTGGCGCACTGCGGAAATTCAGAGGTAATTTTTCCAGAACCTGCCTTGCCTATTTCGCACTTTGTCCCAAAGCATTCGTATGAAACAGTCGCATTGTCAACGGGATTTAACTTTGTGTCATAAACATTTACCGTGACCTCTGTATTTTTTTGGTCGCACAATTCCGGAAGGTTTAGTTCAATAGCTGTCGCGTTCAATGATTGCCTTGGATTGTTGCCTTCTATGACCACTGCAAAAGGAAACTGGAAAATCTCCTCGCCGTCGAAGACCTGCACAAGGACAGGATACTTCAGGCTGTAGACGTAATGGTATGGTGTGTAGCAGAATCCCAAAACGCCTAAGCCTTGCTGATTGCCTACAGGCCTTGAAATCAGCAGGTTTCCCTCTGTTGGATTTACCTCAAAAGCGTATGTCCAGTTTCTTGAATTCAGAAACCTGACATTTTCTCCTACACCAAGGTCTTTTACGAAGTATTTGTTTTCCGCGTTTTGCAGGACAAAATCCCCTCCGCTGACTTTTATTGCCTCTGTGTTTGCCTCAACAGCGTTTTGCAATCCTGAAAAAACCTGGTCTGCGTTCCACGTCAGCGGGCTGCATGTCAGTTCAACGCCGTCGACGGGCGCATAAAGCCTCAATGTATCAACTGCATACTGCTCAAGGAACAGCGTTTCCTGCTCGTAGTCGTAAATCTTTCTCGCGGAATTGTAAAGTTTTCCCAAACTTGAGTCTACGGAAATTGTGTGCCTGCTTATCAATGCGGTTTCATTGCCTTTTGAAATGCCCAAATTTGTTGAGACTGAAATCATTACTTGGTTGTCGTTGATGTTTGCGGTTGTCTCCGGTTCGTCAAAGTAAACCTCAAATCCCTGGGAGTAATAGTCGTCAAACCTGCAGTTTTCTATTCCGTCGTTGACATATCCGGAAAGCTGCTCTTCCATTTCCGACAAAGAAGGAACCTGCTCTTTTTGAACGTTGTTTCCGGAGACGTAGTACCAGTAGGGAATCGGGTTGCCGAAAAAGTCCAGCTGCGAGGAAAACGGAGAATAGAAACTTCCGGGTTCAAAATCAGGCAGTTCAATGTATCCTCCCTGCGATTCAAGAACGCTTATTCCAGAAAGTGTTGATTCCTCAAGGCATGACAAAAACGAGCTGTAAACGGGATCTATGGACGCGGGAATCTGGCCCTGGGTTAGAGAGTCCCTGAAAACAAAAAACAATGCGATTGATGCCAGAACAATTACCGCGATTATTATGAAGATCGTTACCTGTCCCTTTTTGTTTTTCATTTTTTCACCTCCTTTATTTTCTTCCTTATCAGTTCAATAATCTCTGTGTTAATATCTTTTATTATACTCTCCTTGAATTTATCCCAGAGCCTTTCATCCTCTATCAGAAGCAAGTACTTTTTCATAAACACCCTTCAATCCAGGCTTAAGGAACAGAGATATATAAATATTTCTTAATAAATTATTTACTAAGTAAGTTAGTAAGGATAGCTTGGCTGCCTTCTGAAGAATTTGAAGCTTCCGATGACGAGCAAAACCCCTCCGATGCCCACTATAAATTTGTCAAGATTGGAAATGGCCTTGGGAATTGCGTAAAAGCCGAATGCAAAATTGATCAGGTAAAGCCCGATAACAATGTATGCTACTGCAATTAGCCAGCCCCCGTTTTGCATCATTGACAAAGCAAAGGATTATATTTAAATATTTCCCGCGTTAGTTGTCTTGAAGGTCCTGTAGTCCAACGGCTAAGACGCATCCTTGACGTGGATGAGACCGCGGTTCAATTCCGCGCAGGACCATCAACAACCTTTAAAAACATATTTTTGCCTATTCACTTATGAAAATTCCGAAGACCACAAAAAGATATTGCAGCCATTGCAATGGGAAAACAGAGCAAAAAATAAAGCTGGTTTCAACAGGCGCGAAGCGTGGCACCCTTACCAGGGGAAGCATCTCGAGGGCAAAGTCCCGGGGCCTTGGCAGAGGAATAGGGAACAAGGGAAAATGGGGCTCTAAACCAGCCGTGTCAAAGTTCAAGAGAAAAACCAAGACCACAAAGAAGACAAACATAATGTATACATGCACAAAATGCGGAAAATCCCAGTACAGGAAGGGAAGAAGAAATAAAAGGGCCGGGAAGGTAGTTCAGGAATAAGATGGCACAGGCGAAAAAAAGAAAGAGGTTTTTTGACGTTGAAATCCCCCTTATAGGGAAGGAAACCCAGATACAGGGTTACGAAGTCTCTGAATTGAACAACAAGTTTGTGAAATACGACCTGACCAGAAGCCTAAAGGGAAAGAACGCTGTTTTGGTTTCAAAAATAAGCGTCGACAATGGGAAAACATCCGCCGTTCCAAAAGAGATGAAGGTTATGCCATACTTCATTAGGAGAATGATGAGAAAGGGCACGAATTATGTTGAGGACTCATTTTCAGCAGAATGCAAGGATTCCAAGGTGAAAATAAAGCCGTTTTTGATAACGAGAAGAAAAGTCCCTAGGAGCATAAGAAACTCCCTGAGAAAAAAAGCGAGGGGGGAACTAACCGCTTATTTGAAGGGCAAAAGTTCCATGGAAGTCTTCAGGGATTTATTTGACGGCCAGCTGCAAAAGAATCTCGGATTGACGCTGAAAAAGACCTATCCCCTTTCGCTGTGCGAGATAAAGGAATTCAGGGTTGACAGCAAGTAAGGGCCAAGGGGAAACAAAAAGTCTTTTAAAGAAAAATCTTTTCTAATTTTCACGCCTGCGTAGCTCAGCCGGTTAGAGCATCAGTTTTGTACGATTTTAAGTAAAATTAAAATCCAAATCAACTGGGGGTCGGGGGTTCGAATCCCTCCGCAGGCTTTCGATTGCAACAATTCTTATAAACAGGTTGTGAATTTTATTTAGAATGTCGGATATTTCTTGCAGGGTATTGGACTCCAGGGCAGGCGGTTTCAGAGGCCCGGAAGAGTTCATAAAAAGGCTGGATTCAAATGAGCTAGTCCCGGGCCAGATAGTGAGAGTCTACAATTATGGTGTTTCTGTTGGAGGCGAGGGGTTTTTTGTTGTTGGAACTGAAAAAAGAGTCTATGATATAAAAACTGACAAACCGGCGAATCCAAAAGAATTTTTGTCTAAAGAAAAGGCCCCGGACGGATGGAGTTTTGAAGGTTTTGATCCTTGCCTTTTGCCCGAGGGAGAAATAGATAACGCGTTAAGGTATATCAGGGAGGCTAAAGATTAAAATGCCGTGGCAGGACATTGTCATAACTGTTTGCATTATAGCATTTAGCTACGCCCTAATACCCCAGGTCATTCAGGGTTTTAGGGAAAGAAAAGGGCTGATAAATGCGCAAACATCCCTGATAACCAGCATAGGAATGCTAACATTGAGCGTTGTTTATCTGACCCTAAGGCTTTACTTCTCTGCGGCACTAGCCCTTTTAACCGGAATATTGTGGGAAGTTTTGTTTCTGCAAAAAATGATTTACGAATGACTGTTTTTCTCCAAAACCAAATCCGCCTTCCCGTCCTCAACGAGAATCTTGGCTATTTCTTTCGGAACAGAGGCTTTCTGGCCCTTGCTGAATCCCCCTATCTTATCTCCGTTTAAGTCCATGAATTCGCCGACGTTTTCCTTGAAAATCACCGTCTCAAGCCTGGCTTTTTTTGATTTGGCGCTGATTATCTCGTTTACCCTGCTCTCTGAAACCGTTATGGACTTCATTAGGTCGTCAAAAAGGTCTTTTTCAAATGGAAGCATGTTGTCAAAATCCTTTTTTGATATTCCCGTTTCCGATGCGACGAGAACAAGGTCTAAAATCTTTTTTCTGCGCCTTATTATGAATTCCTTGAAGAGCGTTATTGCGTTTTCAAGCTGCTTTTTTGTCTTTGTTATCACATCGGAAAAGTCGGAATCGCTTTTCAGCGCAACCTGCCTCTTTTCGCTGATGTACTCCGAAACATCCTCCATGAATTTCTCCGGAAGCTTCTGCAGTTCCTTTGAATGCCTCTCGTTTCTCGCCACGTCGTAAATGTCCTTGTATGTTATCATGCAATTGGAAAAGTTTGTGGATTTTTAATAATTGCTGTTGTATAATGTACTTTTAACATAACAACATATCTTCAATTTATCTCAGCAAATCAAGATCTGTCCTAACAGCAAGTCTATGTCCTCTTTTTGCGCATTCCGCATGTCAAACAAAGCCTATCCTTTCCAAAAAGTCCTTTCCGATTATTCTCCCGAGACTTCCTTTCCTTGCCTCGCCTTCGGAGAATGTCTTTTCCCTCGGGGGAGAATCGTTGTACAATAAAACAGGAACAGGATCTTCCGAATGGTTTTTAAGCTTGCACGGCGTGGAATGGTCTCCCGTAACCGCGATTTTTGTCTTTTTTGACTGCACGAATTTCCTCAAAAAGTTGAAAAGCGTCTGGTCGATGTACTCTATCATCATCTTTTTTTCCAACGGCTTGTTGTCGTGTCCTGGAACGTCTGTCTCCTTTATGTATATGAACGCGTAGTCGAACTTCTTGTGGTTTCTTTTTATAGTCTTTATTGCCATTTTGCAGGCTTTCTTCAGGCCTTTGTGCAGCGTTTCGTAAACATCCAGTTTTTTCAGCTTTGGATATCTAAAGGACACAACTTTCATGCCGGAGGCCTTTGCAAAACCCTTTATGACAGGAACATAGGCGTTGGAAACCCAATTCCTGTAATATTTCAGCTTGGGCGGCTCTATTCCCGGACCCCTAAGCAAAAGAAAATTGGCAGGCAATAGTCCTCTTTCAACCCTTTTCCTGTTGACTTCGTGATTTTTAAGAACCTCGTGCGCTTTCTCAAGGAACTCGTTCACGACATTTATAGTGTACTGTGAGTTTTCATCGTCTTCAACCGCCTTTGCAAAGAGCCCGGAAAGTGTCTGCCTGTTTCTCACGATGTCGTTTCCTATGATGTCGTCTGAGAATCCGCCGCGAAAGACAAGAACGCCGCGGTGCTGGATTGTGGGCTGAAAAACAAACCTTTTTACAAGGCTTATCTCGTTGATTGATTTTGCGAGTATTTGCGCCTCTTTTGTCGTAAGGGTTCTTCCTGCGCGCCTGTCCAGTATATTTCCCTGTTTTATGGAATCTATGGTCGCAAAATTCGTCCTAAACGCCAAATCGCCCCTTTTCATTTCGATGTCTGCGCCAATGGCCTCAAGTTGGCCGCGGGTGCTCATGGCTATGTCATTGCCGAAAATAGAGACTATTGCGTCGTCAGTGTCAGGTATTGAACCCTGCTTTAAAGTGTACATGTAACCCAGCTCGCCGCGGTTTGCGAAAAAGTCCAGGTTAGGGGTTTCCGCGGCTTCCAACGGCGTTTTTTCGCCGAACTGCCTCACAGGCAGATCCCCGAGCCCATCGAGGACCACAAGTATGCCTTTCATTTGGCGCGCCCCCCATGGCAAAGGATTGAAAATCCGCGGCTTGATTTCATTGACTGCAAAGGGTTTTTTTATTTATAAAAATTTATATTCAATTAAGAAAAAATTATAAATCGTCTGTCATTTTAAAGGGGATGTTTGAAAAACTGAGGGACAGGCTAAAATCGTGGGCAAAGAAAATCTCTGCAAAGGAAGAAAAAGCGGCGAAAATGCCGCTGGAAAAACAGGCGGAAGAAAAGCCGAAAATTCCGGCCCCAAAGCCGGGAAAAAGCGGAGAAAAAACAAAAGGCATTTTTGAGAGAATAAGCGACAAGATACAAAAAACCGAGATTTCCGAGAAGGATTTCGAAGTTTATTCGGATGAATTGGAAACCTTGCTTCTTGAAAACAATGTTGCTCTTGAGGTTGCGGAAGAAATGATAGCAAAATTGAAGGATAAGGTCGTTGGCCAAAGATTTTTGAAAAAAGAGGTTGAGGGGCAGATAAAAGAGTCTCTGAAAGAGATAATCGAGGAAATACTTGTCGAGCCGTTTAGCCTGTTTGAGAAAATAAAGGAAAAATCCATGGGCAAAGGCGGACCGTATGTAATCCTTTTCTGCGGAATAAACGGCACGGGAAAAACAACAACAATTGCAAAGGTGGCGGACCACCTGAAAACAAAGGGCGTTTCCTGCGTCATAGCCGCTGCAGACACTTTCCGTGCGGCGTCGATTGAGCAGCTGAAAATCCATGCCGGAAAATTGGGAATAAAGGTCATAAGCCACGAATACGGTTCTGACCCTGCGGCGGTTGGATTTGACGCGATACTTTATGCAAAGAAAAACACGGTAAACTGCGTTTTGATAGACACTGCCGGAAGGATGCACACTGCAAAGAATCTCCTGAAGGAAATGGAAAAGATTTCCCGTGTTTGCAAGCCGGACTTGAAGATTTTCATTGGGGAAAGCATAACCGGAAACGACGCGATAGAGCAGGCAAAATCCTTCAATTGGCATTTAGGAATTGACGCGGTTATCCTAACGAAGGCCGACGTTGACGACAAGGGAGGCACTGCTTTGAGCGTAGGGTATGTGACAAAAAAACCCATATTGTATTTAGGCACAGGGCAGGAATACGACAAGATTGAGGTTTTCAGCAAGAGAAAGTTCGTTGAAAGGTTGGGGTTGTGAAAGAAGATGATTGACAAAAATAAAATTGTTGAACAACGAGGAAAGGTCATCAATAAATTTATTAATATTGAATGGATAATAAATGCAATTATTTCTCAATGGTACATGGGTAAAGTAGAAAAAGAATTTGTTTTAGAAGTTCTTTATGATGAATATTTCAGTTTTTCCTTAAAAAGAAGGATAATTGAGAAAATTTTTGCGGAAAGGTGTAATTCCAAATTAAAGCCTATGCTAAAAAAAATGTTGGATTCATTAAACAGATTAAACTCTATAAGGAATTACTTTGCTCATTGCACTGAAAATATGACTCTAAGCAATATGGATGAGGAATACATTCCAGATCCAAAGAATCACAATAAACCATTAGATTTTCAAACATTATATGAAGAGTTCATAGGGAAAGAAAAAAATGTTAATAAATATTTTTATGACTTATTCCTCTCAATTGGAGGAAAAGCTACGATGGATGATGGAAAAGGAGTTCGTAAGATAGACACTTTTTGATAATTTCTGCCCAAAAAGTAGAATGATTTAACAACTATTTAGGCAAGGCCTATAAAAACGCAAGATTTATAAATGGTGTATTATTATTACATAATATAACATAAAATGTGTAATATTCTTACATGATAACTTAATAAAATGGTTATAAAATACGCATTTTGGAACAATAAAGGGGGTACTGGTAAAACTAGTTTAGCATTTCAAACAATTGCAAAATATGCTGAAAAGCATCCTGAAAAAAGAATTTTAGCAATAGACGTTTGTCCACAAGCAAATTTATCGGAATTGATGCTTGGTGGACTAAATAATAAAGGGAGTGATAGATTATTGTTTGTACATGGCAAATCTCCCCGATGTAGTATAGGTGGTTATTTCCAAATTCGTCTTCCTTCCCCCTATTCTGTGCCAAATTTTAACCCAAATGAATTTATTATTAAGCCAAATTTTTACAATTCTGAACTCCCAAAAAATATCGATTTATTATGTGGAGATCCTCTCCTTGAATTACAGTCTAATGCTGTGAATAGCTTGGCTAATACAGGAATCCCTGGAACCGATACATGGATTAGTGTAATAGATTGGTTAAAAGATTTTTTAGAAAAGGTAAAGAACAATTATGATATAGTATTCATGGACTGTAATCCTAGTTTTTCTATGTTTACACAAATTGCATTAGCTACAACTGATAGAGTGATATTACCAGTAATGGCTGATGACTCATCTAGACGTGCGATACAGAATGCATTTTCATTAATCTTTGGATTAAAACTACCTTCAGCAATATATGCTTCATATGCTTTTGCTACAAAACTTAATTCTGCAAAAAGACCCCTCCCAAAAGTGCATTTAATTGCAAAGAATAGGATAACTCAATATATGGGTCCTGCTTCTGCATATAGGGCAGTACTAAATACTATTCAAACAGATATTGAAAATTTATTAAAAGATGAATCATATATTTTTTCTTTTTCAAAAGTAGAGGAAGGTTTTGTAGAGATTAGGGATTTTCAAACTACAGGAGTTATAGCTTTTGCTAAGGGTTTGCCATTTTCAAAAGTACAAGTAGGTAATCAATCAATTGGGAAACATCGTGTCCAAGTTAGAGAGGAATATCTAAAAAATTGTAGGGAAGCAATTGAAAAAATTGTTGATAAATTATAAGGGCACTTATCTTCCCAACCGCAACTTTATTAATTCCTTCTTTCCTTTCCTGAAACATGCTGGAAAAACTCGGCGAGGTCTTGAGAAAGGCGACAAACAGGATAGCCAACGCCATCTTCCTAGACAAGGACCTTGTTGATTCAATAATAAAAGACCTTCAAAGGGCGCTTATTGAGGCCGATGTCAATGTTTCTTTGGTCAAGCAGCTGGTTGAAAGGATAAAAAAGGCCGCAATGGACGAGAGAATCGGGGAAGTTGAAAAAAAAGAGCATGTAATAAAGCTTCTGCACGACGAGCTCCTGAATCTCCTTGGAGAGCGCAGGGAACTTAGGCTTAAAAAAGAGCAGAACAGGATAATGCTAGTCGGACTTTACGGAACAGGGAAAACAACCACGGCTGCAAAGCTTGGAAAGTATTTTGCAAAGCGCGGAAATAAGACAGCTGTTCTCGGTTTGGACGTGCACAGGCCCGCGGCTTCCGAGCAGCTGAAGCAGCTTGCGGAAAAGAACAAGCTGAATTGCTTCATAGATTTAAAGGAAAAATCAGCGGAAGCGATATGGAGAAAAAATGAAAATCAGATCTCGGAGTTTAATACAGTGGTAATAGACACAGCGGGAAGGCACAGCCTTGACCAAGACCTTCTGAAGGAAATAAAAGACCTTGAAAGATTGATAAAGCCCACGGAAACGATTCTCGTCATGCCTGCGGACATAGGCCAGGCGGCAAAAAGTCAGGCGGAACAGTTTGGCTCCGCGGTAAAAATCTCAGGAGTCATAATAACCCGAATGGACTCGACTGCGAAGGGCGGCGGAGCGTTGACAGCGTGCGCGGAAACCAAGTCAGGGGTTTACTTTATCACGACTGGAGAAAAAATAAACGACATAGAGGAATTTAACCCAAAGACATTTTTGTCCAGGCTTCTTGGCATGGGGGATTTGCAGTCTCTGGTGGAGAAGGTAAGGTCTGTTACAGACGAAAATAAGCGGAAAAAAATTGAAAAAAGCCTTGAGGAGGGCAAATTGTCGCTTGAAGACGTGATTGAACAGGTCAGGTCAATGGGCTCTATAGGTGGATTGGACAAGATAAAGGATTTGATTCCTGGACTCAGCGGTTTGGGAAAGAAGCTTCCGGAAAATCTTCTCCAAAATCAGGAGGAAAAAATCTCCAAGTGGGAGCACATGGTAAAATCCATGACCAATGAGGAAAGGGAAAACCCAGAAATGTTCGACGATGACAAAACAGGCACTTCAAGGATGAACAGGGTCGCGAAGGGTTCAGGGGTTAACGTAAGCGACATACGCTCCTTGCTGAAGCAGCACAAAATGCTCAATGAGATGGTAAAGTCCGGAAATTTGAAGGAGGGCGTTCGGGATCCCGTGTCGGGATTTCAGGGAATGAGCCAAAAGGACATGCAAAAATTGGCCAGAAAATTTATGAAGCGTGGAAAATTCAGGTTTTAGAAAATGAATAAAGAAAGAGTTTTGTCTTCAGAAGAACAAATAAAAAAACTAAATTTTTTTGATGTTATATCTATAAATGCCTCTAAATCTAAGGATTTAATTTCTAAAATTGGAGCAGTCACCATATTTTCAGGTTTTATCGATTTCCAAGCAGTTCAAGCCGCCCGTTTATTAGAACAAATTATTCTAAAAAATCAGCTTAGTCAAGATAAAACACCAACATTTAACCCACATGAAGATTCTTTTTTTTATGATAAAAAGGTTAACACGAGAAATATTCTAAAAGTGATTAAAACACACTTACCTTTATCTTCTATCAATTTAAGTAAAGAAAAGATTGATGAAATAAATAATATCACTAAGGAGTTTTTAAAAGAGGTTCATGAGTTTTTAGATAAAAGAAACGTATTAATACACCATATCGGAAATCCTAAAAAAGACGCTCAAGATTTTGAAAAAACAACTGATGAGTTAATAAACAAATATCATGAATGTAGAAATAGTAACAGAAAGTTCACGGAAATTCTTGCTCCTTTCAGATTTAGTCAAAAAGAAGTAGATTATTTTTATAAAAAATGAAAAATCCAAAATACATTGTTCTTGCGGCCTTGTTTTTTATTTCTCTAGTCAGCTCGGGAATCCTCGTGCTTTACGACTTCAAACCCCTACCTGAAATATGCAACGTGGGAGAGGGTTGCTACACTGTCAAAAATTCCTCTTACAACGCTTTGTTTTTCAATGTGCCAAATGAATATCTTGCCTTCGGCTTTTTTCTCGCAATGTTCCTATTGACAATAACGCAGATTATTCGTGCAAGCGATAGAAAAAACCTGGCGATAAACACGGGCATAGTGCTAATTTCGATTTTTGCCGTTTATTCCGTATACCTCCAGGCTTTTGTCATAAAAGCGTTTTGCAAATACTGCATGACGATGGATATAAGCATATTGCTGGCTTTGGTTCTGATCTTGACGTTCAGAAAATGAGAATGGCTGAAAAAATCCTTTTCCGCGGCGCAGAGGCGAATATTAAAATTTACGAAAGAAAAAAATGGATTTTAAAAGACAGGGAGAAAAAGTCTTACAGGTTAAAAGAGTTGGACGAAAGAATAAGAAAAACCCGCACGAAAAGTGAAATGAAATTATTGGAAAAAGCGGGCAAGATAGTTCCTGTTCCAGAGCCAATTTTCAGTGGTTCGCACGACCCTTTCAGGATAACAATGCCCGTCATCAAAGGCAAAAAAATATCAGACAATCTTGATGGCTTCGGCGAAAAAAGGCAAGAAGAAATCGCGGAAAAAATAGGAATAAACGTCGCAAAACTGCACGACGCAGGAATAATCCATGGGGACTTGACGACAAGCAACATGATTTTTGACGAAAAGGGCAAAAAGGTGTATTTTATTGACTTTGGCCTAGGATTTTTCAGCAAGAAGATTGAGGACAGGGCTGTTGACATTTACCTCCTGAAAGAAGCATTAAAATCCAGGCATTTCAAAAACTGGAAATTTTTGTTTAATAAGGTAAAAGATGGCTACGAAGCATCCAAAAATTCCAAAGAGGTTCTTGAAAGGTTTAGAAAAGTAGAGTCAAGAGGCAGGTACAAGGAGAAATACTGAAGATGAGAAAAAATATTCTGGATTCCAAGGAAATGATTTTATATTTTAGGAATGGCAGGTTTGAATTATGCAGGAACGGCAATGATAAAGGCAGGACATACAACTACAGAGGTGCTGACAATCTTGAAATAACAATCAGGAATACTTACAGGGGAAGATTCACGGTAACGCCCGACGCGCAAAGAGAGTTGGATGCTTATAGGTCATCAAGGCGGGAAAAAACCAAATTGGAGAGGATGGCTTCCTAATCGGTTGGCAAAAGCATTATAAATTAATTCTATCTTAAACCTTAATCCGCAGCCCCGTAGTTCAGTGGTCAAGAATAAAGGCCTTTGGCGCCTTAGACCCCGGTTCGAATCCGGGCGGGGCTATTAT
>CAYXIC010000006.1:2182-3362 GCA_964465625.1 Candidatus Woesearchaeota archaeon | reverse complement strand
ATCTCCTGCTTCTTGGGGGAAAAGCTGAAGAATCTTCTCCAGGAAAATGGGTTGTATTTCTCGCCTATAAGAACCGCGGCAAGCTTCCTGTATTCACTGCTGGACCTTGACCTTGGCCTGTGGCTTGTCAATGGCGTGAAATGTGACGCGGATTCCAAAACGCTTAAGTCGTGGGGAATTATGGCCAAAACAGGAACCTCTGCCGTTTTTTCAATGTCGTCCATGGAAAGTTCAAAATCCTTGTCGTGAACCTTGTTTATGACAAGTCCGTTTATCCTTATGCCTCTTTGCTTCGCAAGCCTTACCGCCTTCAAAGTCATGCCAAGTGTGACGTAGTCCGGAGTGGTTATTATGATTACTTCATCAGAAGCAAGCAGGGACGCAAGGGTTTCCTCGCTAAGCGTGGGAGAGGAGTCTATGAGGATTATGTCGTATCTTTTTTTCAATGGATTTATCTTTTTCCTAAGGTCAAACGGGTTTATTCTTGACTTGCTGAAAATGGACGTGGGAAGAATGTCAAAGTTTCCAAGCCTGTGTATCGCTTCCCTGAAATTTGCCTTTCTTTCCATTATGTCATGCAGGCTTTTGTCGGGCTTTATCACGTTTAAATACATACCCAGGTTTGGCGCTGAAAAATTCGCATCCACTACAAGGACTTTTTTTCCAAAGCCGGAAATTGCATCCCCAAGCGCAATTGCGCTGGAGGTTTTTCCAACACCCCCTTTTATGCTTAGTATTCCTATGGACTTTCCCATATCCATGATTATTTAACAATCTTTAAATAATTTTGCCGAGGCGGGATTAGGTAAGTTTAAAAATTGCATTTTCGGATTAATAAAATGAAAGCAAGCGAAATAAAAAAGAAAACGGCGGAAAAGCAGCCGGAGAAAAGGGAAAATAAAATAAGCCAAAAGGACTACGAGAAAAAAGTCGTCGAATTGGGCAAAAAAGGGATAACAGCCGAAAAAATTGGGGAAATCTTGAGGAAAGAGGGAATCCACCCCAAAAGTTATGGGGAAAAAATTTCGAAAATTCTGGCCAAAGAAAATGTTTACCAAAGCCCTGACCTTAAAAACATAGAGGAAAAGCTGAAAAAAGTCAAATTGCATTGGGAAAAGAACAAAAAAGACAAAAGGGCGATGAGGGAAGTCGTGAGGGTCTCCGCGCAGTTAAGAAGGCT
>CAYXIC010000006.1:0-2082 GCA_964465625.1 Candidatus Woesearchaeota archaeon | reverse complement strand
TTGAAGAAGGGGATTTGGTCATTTGCACTGTCGAGAGGATAGAAAAAACAGTTGTTTTTGTAAAGGCGCATCTTGGAAAAGAGGATATTGACGGAAGCATAATAACGTCCGAGATAGCGCCGGGAAGGATAAGGAACATCAGGGATTATGTTGTCCCAAAAAAAAGGATTGTTTGCAAGGTTTTGAGGATTTCAAAAACAGGCAACGTCGAGCTGTCCTTTCGGCGCGTGAGTTTAAAGGAAAGGAAAGAGGTCTTGGAAAGGGAAAAGCAGGAAAGAAGCTACATAAGCGTTTTCAAAAGCATTCTTGGGGAAAATTCAGAGAAGGCGATAGGGGAAATGTCCAAGGAAAGCGGCCTGGTGGATTTTGTCGAGAGGGCAAGGGAAGACCCTAAAATTCTCGGCAAATATATGGGGGAAAAAGACTCTGAAAAGATAATTGAAATATTAAAAAAGCAAAAGGAGAAGAAAGCCGTTTTGAAGAGGGAGATTTTGCTTAAGTCAATGGCTCCCGACGGCCTTGCCGCCTTAAAGGAAGTTTTGGGAAAGGTAAAAAACGCAGAGGTGAGGTACATTTCGGCGGGAAAGTACTCCATAAAGGCGGAATCGGGAAACATAAAGGAGTCCGACAGGATAATAAAGGACGCCGAGGAGGAAATCGGGAAGGTTTCCAAGGGATTTCACCTGGAATTTAGCATTCTTGAGAAGTAAAATTTCTGTTTCTTTTAAGAGTGAATACCAAATTCCACAAACTTTAAAAATGATTATGAGCCCATATTTTTATGGAACAGTTAGGTAAGCAACCGTTTCATGTAATCCTCCTTGGAATTATCTTTGACCCTGCAAAAAGGAAGATACTGATAGCAAGAAGGGGCAAGGAAGACGAGGACTTAAGGAATTTAGCCTGGCAATTTCCAGAGGGAAGGCTAAGACATGGCGACGACATTGACAAAGTTCTCAAGGCAAAAATAAAGCAAAAAACAGGATACACTGTCAAGAATCTTGGATCTGTGTTCTACAAGACCTATCCCGAAAAGAAAGACCTTTTAGGGGTGTATTTCCTATGCGAAGTCGTCGATGGAGAGGCTAAGCCAGCAAATGACTTTGTAGAGTTGAAGTGGGTGTCTCCAAAAGAACTTGAAGGCCATTTTACAACATCTTTTAATACCAGGCTGAAAGAATACCTGCTGAGCCTTGGATGATGAAACTCAAAAAATGCCCCTCGTGCAATGTATATACATTAAAAAACGTGTGCGTGAAGTGCAATTCAGAAGCAAAGGACGCGCATTACAAGTTTATTGAGAGGTTTTCCAAAATCAAAAAATAACTTCTTTTTGAGATAACATGGATTCTATTTTTATATTATTACTTCCTTTTATGACTTCTCCTATAACTCTTGCCTCCAAATCTTTGTGACCCATGTCAAAAATAATTTCTTCTGCATCATCAGGGTTCACAGATAAAACAAAGCCCACTCCGCAATTGAATGTCTTGTACATTTCTTCATCGGAGATGCCTTTTAAGTATAGGTCATAAAAAATGTCTTGAGGGACAAAACCTCCTTTTCTTGAAAATAACACATCATTCCCATTAAGATACTGTTTTATTTTTGTGAATGCTCCGCCTGTTACATGAGTCATCCCATGAACATCAAATTTTTTGACAATTGGCAAAATAGCGTCATAATAAATTATTGTTGGTTTAGTGAAATCTTCCCTAAATTCATCCTTAAACACTTCCCTAACCCTTGTAAACCCGTTGGAATGAAGTCCGCTACTTTTTATTCCCACCAAAACATCCCCTATTTCAAAATTGTTTTTCCTTTTTTTTCCAACATACTTGCCAATGACGCTCATGCTTATTTCCAACCCTTTTGCATCGTTATGAATTGCGGTTTCCCCACTGAGAATTTTTATATTTCTTTTGTCGCATTCCTCTGAGATATTCTTAACAATATCCAAAATAGCTTCTTCATCTTCCTCAGGCAAGATTATGTGATTGTGCAAACCAGTAACTCTTGCCCTTAGAACAGCCATATCATTAAAATTCATTGCTAAAGCATCTAGAACAGCGCTTTTGAAAG
>CAYXIC010000005.1:0-21652 GCA_964465625.1 Candidatus Woesearchaeota archaeon | reverse complement strand
AAGCTTGAGAAGTATTTCAAGTTAACCGCGGAAGCATTGGAAGCGGCAAAAAAGAGCATAATCAAAAGAAAGGAAAAAGAGGCAAAGGAAATTATAAGCATGGCCTCAAACTACATTTCAGACGCAGGGCACTTTCAGGGCAAGAAGGACTTTGTAAACGCCTTTGCGGCCCTGAACTACGCCCACGGCTGGCTTGACTCCGGCGCGCGACTTGGAATCTTTGACGTGAAGGACGACAGGCTGTTTACTGTTAAGTAAGTTATAAATCAAATCTTTTAACTATGCTCTTTACGCATTCGTCAACATTAGTGTGTTCCGTGTCAACAACAAAATCAGGATTATCTGGCTCTTCAAAAGGAGCATTTTGGTCTATTCCTGTAAAACCGGGTCTTTTTCCAAGTCTTGCTTCGGCATACATGCCTTTGGTGTCCCTCTTCTCGCAAACCCACAAAGGAGCATCAACATAAATAAGCTTCATTCCGTCCCCTAAAATTCTCTTTACAATATCCCTCATATTATTGGTTGGTGAAACAAAAGACGCCAAAACAGTATTTTTATTCTCATTAAAGCCCTTTGCCATGTAGGCGACCCTCCTCATGTTTTCTTTCCTATCCTCTTCCGAAAAACCTAAATCATGGCACAACCCCCTTCTTACCTCGTCCCCGTCTATATAGCTCACCCTATAACCCATGTCTGAATTTTCCAGAACTTCCCCTAATTTTTTGACCAGGGTTGATTTTCCTGCACAGGGCCTTCCCGTAAACCAAAATGTCGAATTTAAATTATTAATATATTCAAAAATTCTTTTATTAGTCCTATTATCAGATCCGTCCCTTATTTTCGTGGCTGAAATTTCTTTGATGGCCTTGTCAACATCAATTTCCTTGACTTCATATCCAACCCCCCTTCCGTACCATATCCCTTCAATATCGGGAATGACTATGTCTATAACCCTACTGCCATACAGGTCTTCTCCAAAAGCCCTTTTTATCATTTCCCTCCTTTGTTTAACACTATAAGGATTTGAATCAGATATTTCCGTGTCTCTAATGGCAATGCAGATATTTTTTCCTAAATCTAATGCCTTACGCATAATTGCCAAATGTCCGTCATGAAACGGTTGCCATCTTCCAGGGAACATCACGTATTTTTTATGCTCTTGAAAACCCATGGAAAATCCAAGAAAGAGCCTGTTTTTAAGTTTTTATACGCTAATTTTAAATAATAAGGAATTTGTATTCTAACATGAGAAAACAGGTGATTGTCATAAGCCTCGGCGGCAGCCTGATAATTCCAAAAGGCATAGACCTCAAACTTCTAAACAAATTCAAAAAAGCCATAGGGAAAAACCTGAAGAAATTCAAGTTTGTTATAGTCTGCGGCGGAGGAAGCATTGCTAGGGAATATATCTCTGCGCTAAAACTTTCAGGGGTAAGTGAAAAGCTCCAGAATTTTTCCGGAATTTCCGCAACCAGGACAAACGCTAGGTTCATGAGCTATTTTTTCAACAAGAATCAGGAGATGGGCATTCCCGAGAAGACAAGCCAGGTAAAGGCGCTTGCAAAAAAAGAGGACATTGTGTTTTGCGGCGCTTTGGAATACAAGCCAAAGCAGACATCTGACTCTACTGCCGCCGAACTTGCAAGGGAATTAAACGCCATATTTGTGAACCTCACTGCGGTTGACGGACTGTATGACAAAAATCCAGGTTCAAGAGGCGCGAGATTGGTTTCAAGAATATCGTGGAGAAGATTTTATGAAATGTCTAACAGGATAAAGTACAGACCAGGGCAGCATTTTGTCCTTGACCAGGCGGCCGCAAAAATAATCATGAACCACAAAATACAGACATACATTCTTGGAAAAAGCATGAAGAATTTTGACAATTTCCTCAACGACAGGAATTTCAAAGGCACGAGGATTGGGGGGTAAAATGAACCAAACAATCATCTCGGAAAAAAACTTCGAAAAAGCGAGAAGTGAAATCAGGAAAAGCAAAAAGGCCGGCAAAGAAATAATTTTTTCATCGGGAGACGACGAGCTGAACAGGAAAATACTGGAGAAGGAAAAAATCAGCATCTTGCTCATTTCTCTCAAGGGAAGAAGGGATTTTCAAAAACAGAGAAACTCGGGATTTAACCACGTCCTTGCAAAGCTTGCAAAAAAGAGCAACGTCACGATGGGAATAATCCTTGACGAGATAATTGATTCAAGGGAAAAGGAAAAAGCAGAGATTCTCTCAAGAATAAGGCAAAACGTCGAATTGTGCAGCAAGAACAAGCTGAAAATGGCGTTTGTCTCTTTGGACAAGAAAAACGCAAGGAATGAATACGACCTGAAGGCTCTCGGCATTGTTCTTGGCATGCCTACGTGGATGATTAGAGATTTGTGATAATAAGGTTTCCTTCGCTCCGCTCAGTTATTGATATTGAAAATAATCTAAGCAACCCCAAAAAAACTTGATAGGATAAATATAATCAACGAGCCCATAAAAACGCAAAACAATAAAAAATATAAAAAGCCAATTGGATAATCCATAAAATGGACACCGAAAGGATTATTGAATCATTGAGCGTCAACGAAGCCAAGGTTTTGCCCCATGCCGAAGGGGAAAAAATCGGGGAAATCGCAAAAAAGGCGGGAATTGACAGGGTTTCTGTTCTAAGGGCTTTGGAATACCTGGAGAAAAAAGGCCTTGTTTCTTTGAGCCATGAAAAAAGGAAGACAGTCGAAATAGGGGTTAACGGGGCGTTTTACAGGAAGAAAAGCCTTCCCGAGAGAAGGCTGCTGAACATTGTAAATGAAAAAAGAGCAGTCTCCTTTGAAGACGCCAAAAAACAGGGGCAATTGTCTGACGAAGAGCTAAAGGCGGTAATAGGCATTCTGAAGAAAAAGGGGTTCATTGACTTGAAGAACAACAAGATAGCGCTTAATGTTTCAAAGGGCGAGACATCAAAAAAAATGCCGGAAGAGAATTTTATCGACTCCCTACCCCTGGATTATTCTTCCTTGTCCGAAAGCCAAATCGGCGTTTTGAAGGACCTTGAAAAAAGAAAGGAGATTGTTGAAATCAAGGAAGAAAGCATTGTAAGTTCCAAAATCACGGATCTCGGAAGAAAAGTCATGGAATCAAAAACAAAGAGCAACATGATTGAGCAAATAACGCCAAATCTCCTTGAAAAGGATTCTTTGTGGAAGGGAAAGAAGTTCAGGAGATACGACGTCGTCTCGCAAGTTCCGAAAATTTACGGGGGAAGGGGGCATTTTGTGCTTCAGGCATCTGAATATGCAAGGCGAATCTGGCTTGACATGGGCTTCAAGGAAATGTCCGGCAATTTGATACAGAGCAGCTTTTGGAACTTTGACGCATTGTTCCAGCCGCAGGACCATCCCGCAAGGGACATGCAGGACACTTTTTTTCTGGGCCAAAAATTGGGAAAGGTTGATGCGGATGAAAAAATCATAAAGCAGGTAAAGAAAAGCCATGAGGGAACATTAAAGGAAACCAACAGCAAGGGTTGGCAATATGAATGGAACGAAGAAGAGGCAAAAAAGCTTGTGTTAAGGACGCACACAACCTCGCTGTCGGCAATGACTCTTGCAAAATTGAAAAAGGAAGACATTCCTGAAAAATTCTTTGCGTTGGGCAAGTGCTTCAGGAACGAAACACTGGACTGGAAGCACGGCTTTGAATTCAACCAGACAGAAGGCATTGTGATTGACAGGAACGCAAACTTCCGTCATTTGCTGGGCTATTTGAAGCAGTTCTTCAGCAAGATGGGTTTTGAAAAATTCCGTTTCAGGCCAAGTTACTTCCCATATACAGAGCCGAGCGTTGAGATTGACGCCTACCACAAGCAAAGGAATGAGTGGATTGAGCTCGGCGGCGCAGGAATTTTCAGGCCAGAAGTAGTGGTTCCATTGTTGGGAGAAAACATACCTGTGTTGGCGTGGGGTCCTGGATTTGACAGGATACTCATGGACAACTACGGGATAAATGACATTCGTGAATTGTACAAAAACAATCTCAGGCAACTGAGAAAAATTAAATTTTGGATGAAGACGTGATGGAAGATTGCATATTTTGTAAAATTGTGAAAGGAGAAATGCCATCTGTAAAAATTTGGGAAGATAAAGAACATCTGGCAATATTGGACATAAACCCAAACATGGAAGGTGTGACTCTTGTTCTAACTAAAAAACATTATGATAGTGATGCTACGGACATGGCAGATAAAAATTACAATGAATTGATGTTAGCCTCTAAGAAAGTTGCAAAACTTCTTGAGAAAAAATTAAACGTCAAAAGAGTTGCAATTGTTATGGAGGGTATGGGCATAAACCATGTTCATATAAAGTTATATCCAATCCATGGAATAAATGAAAAATTCAAAGAGATTTGGGCAAAAGATAAAATTTATTTTGATAAGTATGAAGGTTATATCTCTACTCAGCTTGGGCCTACAAAACCGATTGAAGAATTAAAAAAAGTTGCAGATAAAATCTTGAAATAAAAAATGGCGGTCGTAAGCTTCAACAGGAAAGTTTTTGAGAGGGAGATAGGCAAGATAACGGAGGAAATGCAGCACAAAATCTCAATGTTTGGGACGCCTGTCGAGTCTGTTGGCGAGAACGAGGTGCAGGTGGATGTCTCTGCAAACCGCCCTGACCTGCTGTCATATCACGGATTCAAAAGGTCGTTTCTGCCTTTCATTGAAAAGACGAGTGAATTGAAGGAGTACAAGGCAAACCAGGGGAAAAAAGACTATAAGGTTATTGTCGAAGGTTCTGTAAGGAATGTAAGGCCTTACACTGCTTGCGCAATAATTGAGGGCTTGATCCTGAATGATGAAAAAATAAAGGAACTTATTGACATCCAGGAAAAGATTCATCTTACCCTTGGCAGGAAGAGGAAAAAGCTTGCAATAGGAATATATCCTTTGGAAAAGATAAAATTGCCGATTACGTACAAGGCTCTGAAACCGGAAAGCATAAGGTTCGTGCCTTTGGACATGGAAAAAGAAATGTCTGCAATGCAGATTCTCGAAAAAACTTCTGCAGGGAGGGAGTACTCGCATTTGCTCTCAGGAAAGGAAAAATTCCCTGTCTTTGTTGATTCAGATAACAATGTCCTGAGCATGCCTCCAATAACCAACTCGCAAACAGCAGGAAAGATAAGCGAAAATACAAAAGACGTGTTCATCGAGTGTTCCGGATTTGACCCTGAGACGCTAAAAAAGTGCATAAACCTTCTCGTTATGTGCATGGCGGACATGGGCGGAAAAATTTACCAAGTGGAAGTTGTGTATGGAAGCGAAAAAAGCCTGTTTCCCGATCTAAAAAATGATGAAATGAAAATCTCCCTCGAGAATGTGAACAAAACCCTCGGATTGACTTTAAATGAAAAAGAGATGAAAAAAATGCTTGAAAAAATGGGTATCGAATACAAAAAACTCGGCACGGTAGTAATTCCCCCTTGGAGAACCGATATAATGCACGAAGTCGACCTCATAGAGGACATTGCAATTGCCTTCGGGTATGAAAACTTTCTTCCCGAAATACCGCAAATATCAACAACGGGCGAGGAGTCTCCAAGGGAAAAAATAAGAAGGAAAATTTCAGAGCTGCTTGTAGGACTTGGCATGAACGAGGTTTCAAACTATCATCTTACCATCAAGGACGACCAGTTCAGGAAAATGAGTTCAAAAGAGTCAAATGCGGTTGAGGTTGAAATGTCAAAAACCGAGTACGGCATATTGAGAAAAAACCTTTCCCATTACCTGCTGAAAAACCTGTCGGAAAACATAGACGTGGAATACCCCCAAAAAATATTCGAGACAGGAAAAATATTCGAAATGAACGGTGAAGGAGGTGTTTTGGAAAGGGAAAGCCTCTCCGCGGCAATTTCCCCAGGAAACTTCACGGATGCAAGGCAGGTTTTGGAATATCTTGCGGAGTCAATTGGCGCAAAAATTGAATTTAAAGAATCCCAAAAGGGCTTTCCGGAATATTTTATTGAGGGAAGGGTTGCAGAACTTTCATTCAAAGGAAAGAAAATAGGCTTCGTGGGAGAAGTGCACCCGAAAGTCCTGAGAAACTGGAAGATAAAGATGCCTGTTTCCCTTTTTGAAATCTCGATGGAAGAAATCTTCGGGGTTTTGGAAAGGAATTGATCTCAAAAAAATCTTACTTTGTACTTTTTTCCTTTGTTATCCAAAGACATTATTTCAACCCCTTCATAAGAGTTTAAGCGGAAAAATCCGCCAAAGAGTGATGGTCTGTCATGGAGGGGATTTTTTGCCTGCACATACTTTATTTTACTAACAACCTCCCTTGCCCCCTCAATATTTGGCGACATGCCCAAATCCAAAAATTTTTTTGCCATTTTTTCGAGAGAAACTGTTCTTCTGTCAAAAAAGGGATTTTTGAATTTTTTTCTGAATTTTTCCAATCCCAATTCCAAGGCCCTTTTGCCGGCATAATCAGGATCGTCAGGGTCCTTGATGAAAACTGGAAAATTGGATATTTTTCTCAACAAACTCTCGAAATATTCGCTCGCAATCTCTTCCCTTGTTTCAAAATTTCCCATAAAAACAAGAAAATAAAACCATTGATATAGATTTCGGTGGCGGATTACTCCATTCCTATGGATTCCAGATTTAGTTCTCTTTTCCTATTCTCAAAATCCGTTTCGTTTTTTTCTATTGAAGCCTTCCACTCTTGCCTTAGGGCTTTATATTTTGCAAGAAATTGCTCTGTTGAAATAAAACAATCAATTTCATTTATGTTTGTGGACTTTACGCTTTTCATGGTTCTAATGAAAAAAGCGTCCATTTCATCATCGCTTTTTGCTCCATGAACTATTGCATTTACCCTTTCATCCATATTAAACTTGTATATGACTCCTCTATACTTCTCTTCTTGATTATCATAACATTTCACCCTTACAAAAAGAGATTTGTTTTCAGTATTGGGAATTCCGTGATCTATGATGTACTCGGAGAGTTCCCTCTTTGCCTTTGTGACTTCATCATCAGCATAGCTGTTTCCGATCCCCATTGCAGAAACTCCTGCCGCAAGAGCCATTCCTAACAAAGACTTTCCCATAAAAAAACACGAAGAATTATGCTTATAAAGTTTGTGAATTACTCAGCCAAAATAGCCCTTGGCCTTTCCCTCTGACTTGTTGTCCCAGTTTTTCCTCACGACTTCAACGACGGAAAGAAGGTCGTTCCTTATCTCGTGCCAGGTCTTATGCGCTTCCTTGATGAAATCAGCTTCTTTCTTCTCCGAGAAAACAAGGTCTATCTCAATCATGTCAACCTCTATCTTCGAGAGCTTTTTATATATGCTTATGAGCTTGTTTCTCTCTTCCTGCGTTATCGCCTTGACTATGGAGAATATGAACATCGGGACATTTGTCGGGTTAAGGACAACTTCGACAAACCTCATGTAATGCGAGAACTTCTCGGCCATGTACTTTCTCACTTCTCTTATCAAATGCTCTGTTTCCGACTCGGATATCTTCTCTATCTGAAACTCCTTGTTCATTTCCTCAAAGCTTGGCAGTGAGTGCTTTTTCTGGATTTTTGAGTATTCCTTCTTCAGCTTGCCGAGAGACTGTTCCTTTTTTTGCATTTTAAGGGATAAATATGGTGTTTTATAAACCTTAAGCCTCAGCGGAGAGTCGAACTCCGGACCTCAACATTTTTGGGCTTTAATCCGGCATCTGCGGAGCAGACATCTTCAGGAGATGTCATCGTAGAAGAACCTGGGTTCTTCCCGTACCAATGTTGCGCTCTTACCAACTGAGCTACTGAGGCCTGACAAACTAATTTAGAAATGATGATTTAAAAGATTTTAATTTTTCCTTATTGATGTGTTCCAAGAATCCTTTTTTCCATTTCCGTATGATCATAAATTGATCTTGCATTTTTCCCAGGTTCAACTGTAATACCCCTCGATTCTCCAGACAAGCCAAAATATTCCCTTAATTTTCTGTTGGAAGCTTCTTCAAGCTTCATGCATAACCTATAACCCGTGTATCCTGCTGCCCCAAGACATACAAGGATTAGTGATAATTCCAAAGCGCTTGACTCCATACGTAAAGAAAGCAGAACTTGTTTATATCCTTTTATGTTATTGTCACTTCTTGATGTTCCTCATGAACTTAAGAACAAGATATGCTATCAGGAACGCAATGGCTAGGGATGCCGTTATCAAGGAGGATATCCAAAAGAAGTCCACAAGAGTTTGGTTTGAGAATCCCCACCTGTAAAGAGAATATGAAATTGCGGACAGGATTGCAAAAACAAAAAGATTTACCATGGCAATATTGACTTTTCTTTGCGAGGCGACAACATTGCCGGACGAAACTGATGTTTTTCTGCGGGACTTCCTTTTCACCCTCTTTTTAGCCATTGTCAATAATTAGCAATTAAAGTTTTTAAATCTAACTGCAAAGGCTATGCCTTTGTCGAGTTTCCGCTCCAGTCCATGTGAATTGCGTTGGATGTAACTGTTATTATGTTGTCCATTACAGAGCCCATCCACAACAAGTAAACCTTGCTCGCGTCCCAAAAATCCCCAAAGCTGTTTATCTCAAGGTTGTTTGAGACTGAAAAGTATCCTATGCTTATCGCTATGACAAAAAACAGGAAAAGCGCGATCGCCATCGCCGCGTTTTGCTTTGTGTTCACGACCTTTATTACTATGAAGACAACCAAAATCACGAATATTACCAAATACCAGCCCTCTAAAAACGCCATAGTCTGCAGAAGCAGGCACAATTTAAATATTTTTTTGGTTCGCGTTTATCACTCACACAATGCCATAAATGGTTGTTTCCGGATGAAATGCGTACCAAGCAAACCAGAAATCCCTTTCCTTGACTACTTCTTCCCCTGTTTCAATGTTACTAATTTTAACAACCCCATCATCGTTCCGCTCAATTCTTACCTTAACCCCGTTTACATTGTCTTCTATTACTCTTTCTTTTACTAGGTCCTCTTCCCTGTATGCCTTGTAAACACCATTTATTTCTATCCCAAATACAACTGTCTTGGGATGAATCCTGTTGTCTTCATTGTCAACACCGAAAAATAAGAAGCTTTCCTCATAATAATTTCCATAGGGGTCTTTTCCATATTGCCTCGAAAATCCCGTATTTTGGCTCAGGACTTCAGAATTCTCATGTGAAGATCTCCAATCCCTCCAAACAACAGTGTCAATTGAGATTTCCTTAAGCTCCTGGCCTGTCAATGGTCCGAGAATCGCCTTGCCGTCGATTTGCTGCCAGTATGTTTCTGTTTTTTCATCATACATTATAAGATTTGAGTTGTAAAGCTTTCCGGATGTTCCAAACCTTGTCTCAATTCTCTCGCTGTTGAATTCTATTTTTCTTTCATACGCTATTCCGCTTCCGCAAAGAGGGCAATAAGTCACAAGAATTGGATTTCCGTTTATGTCGTCATTTGCAATCTCATGCCAGACAAGTATCTGCAGGGGATAGACCCTTTCAACGCCGTTGTAAGTAAGCGCAAGAACAAGCTCGCTGTCGTCAATCCATTCGTCCGCTTCTTCCACAGAAACAAAGTTTATGTTTTCTTCGGCCAAGGCAGGAATTCCCCTATCAACCCCAATTCCCCCTTTTGACGGCCCGCCCGACACAATGTTATTGGGATGAACCAGATACTTGGTTCCGTCTGCCAGGGTTTTTATCTCCTGGTTGTTGCTTTCATAATTGGTTTTTTGGTTTGCCTGTTTGTTTGACATAAAAACAAATATTAAGAACACCAAAACAACAACCAAAAAAATACCGGCAATAACCCACCTGTGATCATTAATCGTTTTTTTCATTTTTCTTAATTAGATCTTTATTTATTTAAATTCTGCGTAAACACTGTTATCTAGCCAAAAATCCTGAAGACAAAAAACAGGTAATAGATGGAAATTCCGAGCATTACCAGTCCTGTTATCAGATTTATCGCCCTTCTATTCTTCGTCAAAAAGCCTATTATGTTTTTGCTCCACTGCCCTGAAACCAAGCTTAAAGCCAATAGCGGCGCGCCAAGCCCAAACCCAAATGCAATAAAGTTAAACATGCTTGAAATAAAGTCTCCGAACAAAAAAGCCCTTGCGAAAAATGCCGCTATAAAGGCGGGATTGCATGGAATAACAATCGCCCCGAAAAAAAAGCCAAAGACAAATGCGCTTTTCAATGGATTTTTGCTGCCTGTTTGGATGTTTGCCTTGGGAATAAACCTTGAAAAGTTAAGGTCAAATATCAAGGCCAGGCTTATCAAACCCAGGATGGCAAACGCTACCGGAGAAATAATGCTTATGACGCTTGTGAGGGATTTCTGCAGAAGGGTTGTGAATACTAACCCGAGTAAAACCATAAAAATAATTATCCCTGTTAAAATCGTCAAACCCAAAAGGAAAAAGGTCCTCCTGCTTTCATTTCCAGAGAATCTGTTTGACAAAAAAGCCAAAAATCCCGGGTACAATGGCAAGACGCAAACAGCTGTCAAAGGAGTTAATAAACCCAAAATAAAAGAACTAGCAATATCCAAAAGCAAGGACATCTTAGCATCCCCTTTCTATTTCTTCCTTCAGCTTGTCAACATTCCTCGCGCCAAAGCCGCCCAATTTCCTGTAATCTCCATTTTCGCAAATAAGCACCATTGGAGCGCTCGGGGCGTTTATTATGCTGTTCCCAAATTCATCTATTAAAGATTGCGTCATCTCAATGGGCGAAACCGCATAATGCCATTCAAACCCGTTTTCTTCTACATGATTCAGTATTTTGGACTCATCTTCATTTGGATCCATATCCAAGGATATTGAAACTATGGAATCGCCCACTTCTTCATGCAATTTCTTTATCTCTATTTGCTGTTTTGTGCAGGTTGGACACCAAACCGCAAAACTCTCCAATAAAACCTTTTTTCCATTGAAATCGCTTATCATGAAATTTTCACCAGTTCTTATGTCAACTAGACTCGTATCAACCCACTTTCCTACCGATTCTCCCGTATTGGTCTCAATTTCCGTTTTTCCGATGCCATTTAAAATTAAAAATATCCCTGCAACCGCAAGTATTGCAGCAAAAGTCCATACCCATGAACTCTTTTTCATGGCAAAATAAGAAAGAAATTCCTTATAAGTCTTCCGAGAACAGAGTTAACCCCATTCCAAAAAGATAACTCTGTTTACTGAAATTATAAAAAGAATTTTGGCCTTTTTGTTTTCGGAGGTGTGGTTTTATGGAGATGAAAATATGCGCTTCGTGCTTGAACGCCGAGGCAACAAAGTGCTGCGGGAGATGCAATGAATGCTATTGCGAGGAATGTGTGTTGGTTCATTACCGGGAAAAGCACATGAAGAAGCACATGCGAAAGATCAGCGGGTAAAACCCATCTTTTTGATTTTTATTAAAATACAATCTCCGGAATCTTAACCTCTCTACAATTGTGGAGTCTTCCGTCTATTACATCGCCGCAGAATTCACAGTGAAGCTTTTTTTTCTTGATTACATCCAGTATCCTTAATATTTCTCTTGTCGTATTTCCTTTTCTTTTGGCTATTCTTTTGCAAGAAATTTTAACCTCTTTCAGGGCTCCGGGGTGCATTATTATCCTTTCAACCCTCTTTCCAGAGATGTACTGTGAAATTGCGGATTTTGTCAGGCCCATTATTACGGCAATTTCGTCATAGCTAGTTCCATACTCCTTTGAAAGGCATATTGCCATCTCTCTTCTTATTGCCGGAATTATGTACCAAACCTCTATTTCCTGTGGCAGTGTATGCATAAAGGATTTCGGAAAAAAACAGTTATAAACTTATTCATTTCATTACTTAATCGTGTCCGCAATCGCGGCGCTCATTGATGCTGGAAAAGTCACTATGACCGCTCTTTTCAGCGAAACAATAATATCAGGGTATAGTGACGCCTTGCCTATCAAAACAAGGAGTATGCAAACCGTAAGAAATGAAAAGATATACGTCATCGAGACCCTTTTTGTGAATGTTCCCCAGTGCTTTTCAACGCTTATGTTGTGATAGTGGTAATATGTGAAAATTCCTATGAAGAGAACGGACATGACAAAAATTCCCAGTATGTTTATCGCCGGGAGTTCCATGGAAAGATTCCAGACTTCCTGCGTAAAGCCAACGGGAATTGCAAGTATTGTCGCCCCTATTATGACCTGGACAAAATCATGGAGGAAAAATCCCGGAACATACTCTTTCAATACCATCTTCTCTTTTTCATGTTTAAGGATTTAAAAAATAAAAAAATTGCCTTATGAAAACCTTTTTATAATCCCTCAGCATTTAGTGATAAAAGAGAAAAATGGATCCTATTGTTCTTGCGGGCCTGCTTGGAGGCATTGGAGGCTTGACAAGAGGCTTCGTTGGTTTGTTGAAGGCGTTGTCGCTGAGAAGAAAAATTCTCTGGGACTATTACGCGATAACTGTTGTCATTGCGCTGGTCATAGGTGTGTTTATAGGGATAATCTTTGACTTTGACCCGAGGCTCTCGCTTCTAGCAGGTTATGCCGGAACAGACATTCTCGAGGGAATTTACAAGAGCTTCCAGGTTCAGAAGGTGTATGTGAGGAAGAGATGATGTCAGAGATAATTTTTATCCGTCAGAAAAATATATAAAGGTATATCAATTGATATAACTATGGAATCTGAAATAAAAAATACCTCAATGAGATACCCCAGACTTGATACCATCTTAATGATAGAGGACACTATAAAAGAACATGATGGGGAATACAGAAAAAAGCAATTATGGGGAAATCTGCCGAAGAAGATGATGTACCCCACTTTTAGCATTGCATTGGACTATCTTATCTCTTCCGGAAAGGTATCTGTTGATTCAGAGGGAAAAATAGGGTGGATTTTTTATCCCGAAGAGGCTAAAAAAAGGCTGAAACAAGCTCATTTGATTTGGAAGTCAAAATTTAGAAAATGAAACCTGTAGAAGTCCAATTTGCAAATGAAAGGGTAAAGCACGCCTATGAAAAGTTAGGCGATTCAACATTAAAGAAATTCTTGGAAAGGGCATTTGAAGATATTAAAGCAAATCCTTTTTGCGGGATTCAAGTACCAAAAAGGCAAATACCTCTTGAATACATTAAAAAATTTAGGATTCATAATGCATGGAAATATAATCTGCCAAATTCATGGAGATTGATTTATTCCATAAGGGGCGGGGAAATAATAATCCTTACAATAATCTTAGAATGGATGGACCACAAAGAATATGAAAGGAGATTTAATTATTAATATGGAAATAAGATGCCCCGAATAACCATAAACATTGACAACGACGTCGAGAAAATCCTGAAAAGGCGCGCAAAGATTAACCTAATGACTTTCAGGGAGCAGATTGAGGACATTCTGAGAAAAAGCGCCGTCAGGACAAAACTCGGCAAAAGTTACCAGCCTATAAAAATCGACGACAGCCTTGTGGCTGTTTTCTCAAGGGAAAAAAGGGGCAGGAAGAGGGGGAAGAAGTAAGTTCCGACCGAGCATTGAGTAACCGAACGGGGATTTCAATTACTGAGCCCCATTTGGAGTGTTCATCTCTGCTAAATATCTATCGGATTCAATTTCCATCACTATGAAGTTTATTGTAATCTCAATCAACTTCTTCAAATCATCTAAATCTTTACCTTCCCATTTCTTCAAATAGTGGGCTTCATCATTTCCAAGCCATGTTGCTCTTTTTGAAATCTCCTTTATTTTTGGATTATCAATCATTTCGTCAATACAATTGCCAAGTAGTTTCTTTTTTACTTCCTTTTCTTTCTCAGGGAATTTCTTTATGAGATAGTCTTTGATTAGAAATTCCAATGCTTTTCTATAGCCCACCCCACAAATTTCCTTCAAATTTTCTTGTTCTGCAAATTCTGATTCTCCATAGATTTTAATGAAATTTAAAGAGAGTTCTTTGATTTCTTCCTGAAAGGGCCTTATTTTATGGTTGCCTTTTGATAAAGAAACAATATTGTAAATATTATCCGATTGATTGTAATGGGTATTCCCTATGAAACATTCATTGCATTTTTTACATTTCAAAAAGAGTTGGAGTTTGTTATTTTTATTCCACATGACTCCTCTCAAAGGTTGAACTTCTATTTGAGTAAAGCAAAATGGACATTCCAAAGATTCTTCTGTGTTTATGTTGCAATTTGCATTATGATCGCTTCCATCTGCACTAAATGGTCTTACAATTGTGGTTGAAGGCATTTTAAATCAAAACTTGTAATGTTTTTAAGGATTATTGTTCATTATTTTTTCTTTAGTTTCTTTATGAACCTAAACCAAACAATTTCTTCCTTGATCTCCTTTATTATTCTCTTCATTTTTTTACATCTATTTATGGATTCTTTTATTGTTTTTTTAACAAATTTTGACATCTCAGTATCTGGACTTTCTTTTTCTCCTTGAATTTGCTTTCTTAATCTATATTTCCCAGATAAAACAATTCCATTTATCATCTCAATTTTTTGGTGTAGTTTAACCATGTCTTTTTTTAATGAATTGATTTTCTTATTCTTTCCAATTGCAGAGTGAGATAAATAAGCCATATAGGGCAGAGGGTTTATATTCCAAACACTATGTAAAGGATCTCCCTCATCTATGGAGTTTAAAAACCATTCAAGATTTCCCTCATTCTTTTTATCACCATTGCTGATTGTATCTAATTCTACTTTCAATGAATCAAGCAAACCTATTTGCTTTCCCCTATCCCTGAGGGATGGCAAACCCCACATAAAGAAAATTGTTGCTATTCCAAGAATTATTACAACCCATGAAAGTTTTATAGAGGCTTTTTGTTGTTCTAAGGCTAAAACTTCTTGTTTTGGTCTAACCTTAAAATTTATTCTCCCGGCATCACCATTATCAAGGATCATTGTGGAACTCCAACCTTCTATCTGTTGTTTGGGGTCTTTTGGTTCTAAAGATAATTTCCCTTCCCAAGGGCCGGTAGTTGATAATCTTATGAAACAAAAAGAAGTTAGATTATTTCCTTTTGAATCTTTATAGAGGGGTAATTCTACAATTTGCCCATTGTCCAAATCCACACTATTCCATCCATTTCTTGAAAAAGAATATGATTCTCCTGGATCAATCTCTGGAATTTCAATTTGATATTTACAGAAAAAATGATCAAAATATTCTTCTTCATTCGTCAAATTTAATTTTATTTCTGATTTAACAGATTTGCAAGAGCCCTCATTATAAATCAAGATTTTCCACAAACTTAGAAGATCATCTTCCTTATAATCGGGAGATTGATATTTGCCGATTTTGTGGTTATCTATCCCATCCAGGGCCTTGAATTGAATATAAACTGAAAGAGATTCCCTGCATTCATCATTGCTATGAACTAATGGAATAAGGGTAAGAAAGAACCCAAAAAGTATTATGATAAAAAAAATTTCATGTACTTTCTTTATTTCCATAATACCCTTATTAGTTTATTATTAATAAATTTTATCAAGAATAAAGGCCCAGTATGAATTTGAGTGAAATAAGTAATCCTATTGGATATGGCAAACTAAATAATATTGTTTTCCATAACTTTTCTTTTTTTGAATATCCATATTTGACATAAAGATATCTTCTATAATTTTGGGAAATGATTCCATTAAGACACAGAATAAGAAATGCAGAATAAAAATAGATTTTGTATACTTCGCCATTGAAAAGGAAAAGAACATAATAAACCAAAAATAGGAAGAGCATGCCTCTCGTAATTGAGAGAAGAATTCCTCCAATTAACTTTTCCTTGTTATTAGTGTGTTTTTTCAAAAACTCAGCCTTTTCTTTTATCTTCCATAATTCAAGATAACTATATCCAAATGGCATACTTTTCAGAGGAGATAAAGTCATTTAAACATAACCTTTTTAGTAAATTAATGGTGAATCATCTTGAGGCATATTTGGAGAATAGTGTAGTTTTATTTTCATTATTTTTGCATCTTTATCAGGATAAATTCTATCAATCATCCTTTCTAATAGACTTATGTAATATTCAATCTTGTCTTCACCCTCTTTTTGACCAATATTTTTCAAAGACTCAAAATTCTTTTTCAATTCTTCTAACTTAGTCATTATTTTCTCTATTTCCATTTTCAATAATTATTTCCTTTATTTATATAAATTTATACCTACCGATGCCCGCATCCAGCCCAGCAGCAAGGTCTGCGCTTTCCCTTGAGCAATTCTTCCTTAACCCTTTTCACATGCTCCCTTCTCGTCTCCACCTTCTTTACAGACGTTGTCCAGCATATCCACTCGTTTCTTGACAACGGCCTGAGGCTGTTCCATTTTTCCCCCAGCTTTTTCGAGGAGTTCAGGGTTTTTCTCAGGTCTTTCGGGATTTTGTGCACTACGCCTTGTAAGAGTTTCATGGTCAACAAAAGAATTATGGGGATTTATAGGTTTCTGAAATATAAATTATTTTTAAGAATTGTCGTGATTAATGATGATTAATAGTAGAAATCATATCCTAACCATTCTCAACAAATTCGCGTTTGTTACAACAGTCACCGATGAAAGGGCCATCGCGATTTCGGCAACTATTGGATGCAAAAAGCCTGCAACAGCGAGAGGTATCGCAATAGTGTTGTATGCAAAAGCCCAGAACAAATTCTGCTTGATTTTTTTGAAGGTGGCCTTTGACAGCCTTATTGCCTGAACCACACCTTTCAAAGAGCCTTTTGCCAGGACAATGTCTCCCGACTCGATTGCGATGTCTGTTCCACTTCCCATCGCAATGCCGACATTGCTTTGCTTCAATGCAGGGGCGTCATTTATTCCATCTCCAACGAAGGCAACCATTCCTTGATTTTGAAGTTCCTCCACTTTCTTGGCCTTGTTTTCAGGAAGAACATTTGCAATGACCTCTGAAATTCCAACCTCTTTTGCTATTGCTTCCGCGGTTTTTTCATTATCACCCGTAATCATCACTGTTTTGTAATTATCCTGTTTCAGGCTTGCGATGGAACTGACTGAATCATCTTTTAAAGTGTCTGCAACGCCGATGATTCCTATCACACTTTTATTTTCAGACACAACCATTACTGTTTTTCCGCTGTTTTCAAAATCAGATATCTTTTCTTCAAAGCTTTTCAATGATATGCCTTTTTCCTTCATTAATGCGGAATTCCCTATAATTATCTCCTTTTTTCCGATTCTTCCCTCAACACCCCTTCCGACCAAAACCCGGAAGCCAGAGACTTTCCTGTATCTTCTCAATTTCGCCTTTTCAACAATCGCCCTTGCAACAGGATGCTCGCTGAGCTTTTCCACAGAGGCCGCGATGTCCATAAGGTAAGACTGATTTGTTTTTGAATAAACATCGGTAACTTCCGGCTTGCCTTTTGTTATCGTTCCTGTTTTGTCAAACACGACAATTTTTACCTCCTTCATTGTCTGGATTGCTTCGCCCTTTCTGATAAGGATTCCGTTTTTCGCGCCGATTCCGGAGCCGACCATCAAGGCTGTCGGCGTAGCAAGGCCCAAGGCACAAGGGCATGCAATTACAAGAACAGACACCGCAACGCCTATCGCCCTGCTCAGGTCATTGTTAAAATACCACCAACCCAAGAAAGTGGCCATTGACAAAACCAATATTACGGGAACAAAGACGCCTGTTATTTTGTCGGCCAATTTTTGTATTGGAATTTTCTCGCTCTGGGTTTCCTCGACAAGCTTTATTATATGGGCGAGAAACGTGTCTTTTCCCACCTTGGTTGCCTTTACATAAAGTATCCCTTCCTGGTTTATTGTCGCGCCTATAACATTGCTGCCTTTTAATTTGCCGACAGGCATTGACTCTCCCGTAACCATTGACTCGTCAACAGAGCTTTCTCCTTTGACCACTGTTCCGTCTGTCGGGATTTTCTCTCCCGGCTTGATAACCATTATGTCCCCAATGACAACCTCCCCAATCGGAATTTCAATTTCCTTTTTTTGCCTGATGACAACAGAGTTTTTTGAGCCGAGCTCAAGCAGTTTTCTTATTTCCTGGCTTGCCCTCCCCCTTGCAACCGCCTCAACATACTTTCCCGTCGTAAAAAATGCCATTATCATTGAGGCAACGCCGGAATAATCCTGCACTATTCCTGTAAAGTAAAAGACTCCTGTGAGGTAAGCAACAACAGTTCCCAAGGCTATCAATGAATCCATATTAAAGTAAAAGGTGAACAGTCCCCTTATGCCTCCTTTGATGGTGTCCCATCCGAAAATGAAAATTACGGGAAAGCCAAGCAGCAAAATAGCGATTGTAGAATATGGCGTTCCGATGAGGGAAAATCCAAAAATTCTCTCAGAAAGCATCAGAATCGCCACGGGGATGGCAAAAAGCCATGAAAGGTAAGTCTTCCTTTTCCATGATGAAATTTCAGAATCTTCCACAGGCTCATCATGGTGGTGCTCGTGCATGTCCATTCCTTCGTGATGCTCGTGTTCTTTCATATCCATTATTATTCCCTTTCAACACCTATGAGTTTGTACCCTGCACGAGAAACAGCCTTGTTCAAATCCTCGTCGCTGACATTTCCATCTGTGCCGACAGTGCCTTTTTTCAGCATCAGGCTAACACTTGCCTCCTTGACGCTTGGAAGTTTCTTCAGGCTTCTTTCTATGTTTGAAGCGCATGAAGCGCAGTGCATTCCATCAATGCTAAGTTTTATCTTTTTCATTTTTGTACCTGCTTGATCATCCATGTGATGAATAATATTAATGCAACAGTTATCAAAATCATGAAAATCCAGCCAAATAAAGGATACCCGTATCCGTAACCCATCATCCATCCCATCATGCCTCCGTACCAAGGCATTCCAAATCCGGAAAAAAACAAAATCACGATTATTGCGACCAAAATCCAAATAAGCACTTCATTATTTTTCATTTTATTCGACAATCAACGTCCCCCTCCCCATTCCCATTGTGCATGAAAACCCGAAGGTTCCCTTTTTGTTCGGCGTGAATGTTATCTTTTCGTTTGGCGTTTTTGAATAAACGTTAACCCCAAAATCCCTTATGACAAACGCCCTGTAGCAGCCAACAATGCTTTCATCAAGGGTTATCTCGACAGGCACGCCTTCCCTGACTTTTATCGTGTTGGGATAATAATTGTAGTTTTTAATGCTTAAAGTAATTTTCTGTATTTCTCCATTGCCTGCGGCAGAAACTATGTTTGTGTTTCCCCCATTTTGGTATTCCCCATCATTTGAGATAAATATATATCCCGCTACAAACAGCAAAACAACTGTCAAAGTCCCGTAAACAAGGCTTTCTGATTTCATTGGAACAAAATGCTCCTTGGCCCGAAGACCATTATTACTATTGTGAATATAGTAAGGAAAAAGCTTAGGACAATGTTGAAGAAGTCGTCTGTTTCTTTTCTCTCCATCTCCCGGGATTCCTTGTAAACCGTGTAATTCAACCCAAAAAGTATGAAGCTTGAAACCGCGAAAACAACCACTCCCGCCAACTTAACGTTGTCATTTATCATCATTATGGAAGTCATGGCTCCCATCAAGCCGCCCATAAATCCTGCCATTGTTCCCTCCATCACACCCATAATTCCGCAGCACTTTCCGTTCCAAACACCCATGGATATTCCGACAATCATCCCGAAAAGGCTTCCGTAAAACATTCCGTTCGTGGAAGCGACGAAAAATCCCGGCAGGAATCCCGAGATCATGCCTATGGTCATTCCTATCATCATTCCGGTCATGCATGGAAATTCCTTGTAAGCCTTGACTTGTTTTACAGAGGGCATGATAAAGGCGTAGCTAACGATTGCAAAAAACAGAAAAAACCCGTACTTCGGAAAAAAATTCGCTGTTTCCCTCAGTCTTAAAAAGTACAAAATGGCAAATGTTGAAAATGAAAAAATCAGGGACATGAACACTGTCTTCAACACTTTCTCTTCCCCAAATGCATGCTTAATGAAATGGCTGAACATGATTGTTTATTAACAGAAGTTAAATATTTAAGCGCTTTTGTGAAACTGGTTTCAGTGGTTTTATAAACAAGGATGATTTTTTTGCCAAATGGAAAACAAGCACGTAGGGTATGTTCTTCTTGGGGTATCAGTACTGATAATCCTCATGATTTTCATGTTCAAGAGCACATTGACAAGCTTTGTCGATGCAAGCTGCAACCTTGTCCATGGGGAGGGATACTGCCCGATGTATGAAACAATAAACAAGCAGACTTATCTTGCGCTGGGAATTGTCGGAATACTTTTTCTTGTCAGCCTTGTTTTGGTGTTCTCAAAGCCTACGGAAAAAGTCATTGTAAAAACAAGAACGGTTGAGAAAAAGCCCGAAAAAAAAGAGATTAACACGGCGGGATTAAGGCCTGAGGAAAAACAAATCCTTAACATTGTCATGGAAAACAAAACAATCTTTCAGGCAGACCTAATAGAAAAAACTGGCTTAGGCAAGGCAAAGGTCTCAAGGATACTTGACAGGCTTGAGGGAAAGGGGTTCCTGGAGAGAAAAAGGCGCGGCATGACAAACGTTGTTGTGCTGAAGGATTGAAACGGCCTTACAAAACCATATTGGCGTAAAGGATTTATCACAAAAGATTAAAGAACTCTTTTTTAACAGTGTTGAATGTCTTTTTATTTATTCTTCCCACGCTTTTTTCCACAATTCTCTTGTCTATAGTGAACAACTTGTTGACTTTTATTCTACTTTTAGCAGGGATTTGTCCTTTATCAAGACTTTCATTTCCAATCAGAACAGAATATCTTGAATCTTTGATATTTGAGGTAATTCCGCACGTAATCATGTCCTCAGAGATTAAATTATCGGATTTTTTGGATAACACCAAGACAGGTCTTCGTTTAATGCTGCTCAAGTCAGAAAAAGGGAATGGGACTACAACAATTTCCCCCTGTTCATACATTATTCCACACCTCGTCTTCCTTGTTATTCCATAATTTCTTGGCCACTTTTTCAGAATGTTTTAACAAATCAGAAAAATCTTCTTTCTTTATTTTCTTGATAATCAATGAATCTTCAGACCTAGTTATCACAAGTTCATCGCCTTGCTTAATCTTCAAAGAGTTTCGTATTCCAACGGGTAAAGAAATCTGCCCCTTGTTCGTTACTTTTATTATTTTAACATCCATGTAAAAGTAAGAATTTCCTTACTTATATATTTTTCTGTTTTTTTAGGCAAAATTCAACGCCCCGACCGGGAGGTTCGGGGGATTAAATTCATTGTTTATGATAATTTGGTACGGCGTTTAAATGATGTTCTGGAAAATCCTTGTGAATTCCTTTTTGCATCAATACGGCTCCGCCCGATAACTCAAGAAGATACCTATCAGTATCAAAACCCCCCTCATCCTTTCTCATAACATCTAAAGAGTAAATAGGAATGGCATGTCCCACACAAAAAACTCCACTCGCCATAATGCTTGTAGCGACTATTTTCTTCAAGTAGGCAGGATTATCAAAAAACTGAGCAGGGTCGCAAGGATAAGCTTTAAACCAAGGATGTTCTGGGACTTGATTAGGAGAACCTTTAGTTATTGAATTAATAGCCACCACATGCTTTTTTGGTAATTCTTTGAAAACTTCCATTTAGAGTACAATGAACC
>CAYXIC010000004.1:20447-24005 GCA_964465625.1 Candidatus Woesearchaeota archaeon | reverse complement strand
TTGAAGAGCAAAAAAATGAGTTTGAAAAATTAAAAGAAGATGTTTCCGAGAGAAGCCACAGAGAGGGTCTGGAAGAGCTGCCCGGTGTTAAAGGAAAAAAAGGCAAGGTCGTAATGAGGTTTGCCCCTTCTGCCTCTGGACCTTTGCACGTGGGACACGCAATGACCTCTTCCCTTTCGTATTTGTATGCAAAAAAATACAATGGCAAACTTTATTTGAGGATAGAGGACACGAATCCCGAGAACATATACTCTAAAGCCTACATGATGATTGAGGAAGACTCAAAATGGCTTTTTGAAGATAAAGCAGAGATTATGATTCAGTCGTACAGGATGAAAATTTACTATCAATACGCGGAAAAGCTCATTAAAAAAAACGCTGTTTATGTATGCACGTGCAAGCAAAAGGAATTTGAAAAATATGTCAAGGAGATGAAAAACTGCCCTTGTAGAAGCATATCTATGAAGGAAAACGCGGAAAGGTGGAAAAAAATGATGGACAAAAAAGGGTTCAAGCCAGGAGAAGCTGTTTTAAGGTTCAAGTCTCTTAAGGGAATGAAAGACCCAAATCCCGCCATGAGGGACTTTCCACTTGCAAGGATAAACCTTACTGCACACCCGTTGCAAAAGAATAAATATCGTGTCTGGCCTTTGATGAACTTCGCGGTTGCGGTTGACGATATTGAGACAAAAGTCACGCACATAATAAGGGGCAAGGACCACAGGGACAATGCCCTAAGGCAGGAAATGATATTGGACGTTCTTGGGAAAAAAAGTCCCTGGACAGGATTTCTTGGAAGGTTCAAGTTCAAGGACATGGAACTGTCAACAACAAAGATGAGGGAAGACATTGAAAACGGAAAATATTCCGGATGGGACGACCCAAAGCTTCCAACATTGGTTTCACTAAGAAAAAAGGGATACAAACCGGGCGCTTTCTGGAAGTTTGCCGAGCGCATAGGCTTGAGTGAAAACGACAAGGTGATGGACAAAAAGGAATTCTTCCTTCTTTTGGATTCATTCAACAAGTAGAAATTGCGCATGTATCAAACCCGCTTCAATCACGTATTAATTGGAGATTTCAAAAAATCCTGTTTTATAGTGGCGGGTTATTAACAGTATATCAAAATTAACAACATATCAAAATTCAAGCCGTTGGTGAGTGAATTTCAAACAACAATATTTTTAAACAAAAAATGCCTGAATTGCACATGAGGCAATTTGGGAAGAGAGGGGTTTCAGACATCATAGTTTCCTTGATAATGATAGTGATAGTTCTTGGTGCGATAACAATAATCTGGTTTTTGATAAGGGGCTTCATCGGAACAGGGGCGGAGCAGGTCAACACAGGAACCCAATGCCTTGAAGTAGATGTAAAGCCGATTTCCCTTACATGTACGGGCACAAACAACGCAACCTGCGAGGTGACAGTGTCAAGGGGAACAGGAGGAAAGGAAATAGGGGGAGTAAAGCTTGTGTTCACCAATTCATCCGAAACGAAAAACTATGTCAGCGACTCTCCCGGCAATATAAATGTTCTTGAGACAAAAACAGTTTCCGGAATAAACACAAGCATAACAAACGCAAACAGCGTGGATGTCGTTGTTTACTTTAAGGACAATGCGGGAAAAGAACAACTTTGTTCCACAAGGAATTCCTACAGCAACGATTAAGTTTAAAAATCCCCTTTTTCTGAATATTTCATGAAACCGTCTAAATTTAGGGGTTTTGTTCATCACTGAAGATTTTTCTAGTTGTAACTCTTTTTTACCCGGATTTTATAAGAACTTTTTTATACCATTCTTGGTTAAACTGTTAAATAATGGCGGTTGTAGTTCAATGGCAGAACGCACGACTGTGGCTCGTGAAACGAGAGTCCGATTCTCTCCTTCCGCCCTTTTTCCGAACTGGACATTTTAGAAAGGCTTAAATTTATGTGGAATCTGGGATATTTGTGGAAGAAACAGAAAGATTAGGAATTGGCCTGCACTTGTCTCTTTTATTAGGATTCACTCTTTCAGATATTCAAGCACAAATTTTAGAATTTCTCGTAGGAGGAATAGAGAGGTCATTTCTCTTAGAAGGATTAAAAGATAATATAAAAAATGAGAACAAAGAAAAAGAAATTAACGAAGATGATAGAGCCCACATAAAAAATTTGATTTTGAAAGTAAATTCAATAAATGAATTTATAAAAGAAACGAATAAAAACATATTATCTGAAATCGGTTTCAAAAAAGGGATAGTTTGCTTGGATGCAAAAATGATTGAGGATATTATCTCTGAAAGATTTAGATATTCATATGGAGATAAGAAGGTTATAGAATTATTTACTCAAAATCTTAAATCAAAAATTTCTGATGAATGCAAAAAAACTACTGATTCTATAAAAGACTTTTTGGAAATGGTAAAATTTCAAGAAGATTTTGAGGGAAGAGAGAAAATAAGGAAACCTTATGTTAGAGATATTACGGAAGCGATGAGTATATACTCCATTGGTTTTGGAAGAACCGCAGTTTTATGTTCTGGAAGAGCCATTGAATTGGCTATTAACGATTATTTAAAAGAATTATTAAAAGAGGGAAAAATAAAGGAAGAGGACTTTGGTAAATTGAAACATTATGGTGATAAAATTGGTTTTCTAAAAGATAAGTTCATTAATGAAGAGGAATTTACTAAACTTAAGGCTTTTTCTTTTGATAGAGATAAGGGAGGACATCCCAATTTAGGCGAAATAGCTTGGGAGAGGTCAAAATCTATGATTTCTTCTTCTATCTGGTTAGTAATAGACATCCAAAAAAAAATAGACAACCTTAAAAATCCATAATCCTAACTCTTAATATGACAAATAAGGCTATTAACTGTCGGCACAGATAAAGATTTTAATAGCTTGGCTTCTATAACAAGATTTGAAAGAAAGGAGGATAAAATGAAAATAGAAATAGCAAAAAGTTGGTTTGTACTAGCCCAAATATTAGCAGTAATCTCAGGGTTATTCATTTTTTCTGGGGGGTTTTTTTTAATATCAAACAATGATATTTTTTCTCTTATTGACACTTCCTTCAATCTATGTGATAAAGTTATAAAGGGCAACTATAGTTTCGCCTATAATGGTTCTATTGAGAATTGTTTAGAAGAAGTGTTTGAAGAGGATATCTTGATTGAATCACAAAAAGTATCTTATTTCCTCATTTTGTTAGGATTTATATTAGGAATGCTTTCTATTTTAATTTGGGGGTTAGGTAGATGGAAGCTTGAAGATGAAGAAATTCCTGATAAATGGTTCGCATTATATCTTTTGATAATATTTATAATTTTGATTTTATTAACTAAATATTATATTAATAGATTATTCTGAAAAAATGAAAACGAAGAGTATATTGTTTGTGTGCAAGTACAACAGGTTCAGAAGTAGGATTGCGGAAGCATACTTCAACAAAACAAACAGGAACAAAAATTACAGGGCGGAGAGCGCGGGAATAATCAAGGGTTTCATGCCTTTGGACAAAAATCAGGTTAAAGTTGCAAAAGAGTATGGACTGTCAATTTCAGGAAAGCC
>CAYXIC010000004.1:11648-20347 GCA_964465625.1 Candidatus Woesearchaeota archaeon | reverse complement strand
AAGGGATTCAGGGACATATTCGCCCCTGAAAGTTTGAAAAGGGAAAAGATAGCTGAAATTTTGAGAAGAAAGGCCAAGCTCTTTGGGTTTATGCCTGTTGAAACGCCGACAGTAGAATATGATGAAGTGCTAAAGGGTGAAAATAACGCGCAGGACGAAGCAGTCAGCGACCGTTTCAAATTAAGTGACAAAGGTAAAAGGGATTTGGGACTGAGATTTGAATTCACGGTTCAATTGCCAAGAATATTTAAGGAGTTTCCCAACGCAAAACTGCCTTGGAGAAGATACCAGTTTGGAAATGTTTTTCGTGACGAACCTTTAAGGCAGGAAAGATACAGGGAATTTGCGCAGTTTGACGCGGATGTTATAGGAGACGGTTCAATAAACGCAGATGCAGAATGCCTTGCTTTTGCAAACGAGGTTTTGAAGGAATTGAAGATAAAGGCAGAGATAAGGGTAAACAACAGGAAATTGATGAATTCCATACTTGACATTTCAGGGATTAGCAAAGACAAACAGCAGGTTTTGAGGGAGATTGACAAGTTGGACAAGATTCCAGTAAAAGAAGTTGAAAAAAACCTGAAAAAGATTGTTTCGGATAAGTCTGCTAAAAAGTTGTTTTTCTATTTCAAAAAAAACCTCTCTTATTTCGTCAAAAACAATTTCAGAGGCGCAGACGAATTAAGGGAACTTGAAGGTCTTGGAAAACTTTACGGTTTTAAGATAAAGTTCACTCCAACATTAATGAGGGGCTTTTCATATTACACTGGAAACGTCTGGGAAATTTGGTCTAAGGGCAAAAAAGCCGCGCTTGCCGGCGGCGGGAGATATGACGACAAGGTTGGAAAGTACATAAACAGAAAGATTCCTGCCGTGGGAATAAGCTTCGGAACATTGATGGATTATGAAAAATTGGACATAACGGACAACGCAACACAGTATCTCATTATTTCCCTAAACAAAGACAGGGAATCAATAAAACTCGCGCAAAAACTCCGCAACAAGGGAAAATCATGCATAATCTATGACGGCAGGCCTTCAAAGGCGCTGGAATATGCAAATTCGCATTTCATACAGAAAGCGGTTTTTGTCGGTGAAAAAGAAATCAAATCAGAAAAATTTAAGATGAAGGACATGAAAACTGGCAAGGAAAGTGTGTTGAAGATTTAAGGTTAAATGCTGCTCGCTTCGCTCGCATGTTGGTGTTTATCCGACATCAATCTCAATTTTTACAAATAATTGCGGCAACCTGTTCATCAATCAAACACTTTATAAATTTCATTCTTTCCTTAAGGCAAAGGGCCCATAGTTAAGTGGCAAAACGTATCGTTCGCAACGATAAGGCTCGAGTTCGATTCTCGATGGGTCCATTTTTGGGTTTGTGTTCAAAATCCAATAAAAGCTTAAAAATAGTTCTTTAATACTTTAACTATGTCATTTTACAACATAGTCAGTTATTATGGAGAAGATTGGCGCTATTCATGCCTTGATTTTGACCCAAGATTGGCTGAAGAAATAACGAGAAATTTGATGTGGAATATTGTTGATATGCATAGTTTGAATAATGAAAAAAGAAAGGTGGGAAACAAAGATTATAAAGCAAAAATTGAAGCTAACGGAAGCCGCAGCATTGGAACATTAAGCGGAGAGGTGTTCACTGCAAAAGTAGAAACGGATGAGGGAGAATCAAGATTGTCCGTAATATTAATAGAAAAAATACCAAAACACAAATTACATTAAACCTTCAAAAAACCCTCAATCATTTCCCTGTTCCTTACTTCAGGGTGGAAAAGTATTGCATAAAGGTTTTTTTTGTGGAATGTCTCTGGCAAAACCTGCAAATTGTGGAGATGATACACTTGTCTTTTTCCCTTGATTCCAAGAAATTCCTCTTTTATATCAATTTCCTTCAAACCGATCGCTTTCTTCTTCTTGATTTTCTTTCTAAAAACCAATCCAATAATATGCGCGCCAGAACAAATTCCAAGAATCGGTTTTTTGTAGGATTTAATCCATTGAAATTTTTTAATGTCTTTCAAAAACTCATTGTCCTTCAGCGAGGTTCCGCAGATGATTATTTTATCTGCATTGTTTATATCTTCATTAGTTATTTTATTGTAGTGCTTAATGATTACATTTTTTCTTTTATCATCTGAACTTTTTTTTATAATTTCAAAAACAGGCTTGACAAATTCCAGCTCGTGCAGTTTTTCAGCGCAGGTTGAGATAATTAGTATCATTTTAATAAATTCCTTATTTCTTTTAGTTTTTCTTCTCTATTTTCAGGTGCTATTTCAATGATTTTTACATCTCTTCTTTTTTTTATATAATCTATAAATGAATCTGAATAGTGAGGGGCTGTTAAAGTGGCAATAAAGGTATTCTTTGAATTAAGATATAATTCTACAAGTCTCCTGAATTTATCGGATAGTAATTCCATACCTCCAATTTCATCTATATAAAGAAACTGATTTTTGTTGAAAGTAAACAAATCCTTGATTAACTTATCAAAACCCTTAACATCTACAAAATATTTTGCTATTTTATATTTCGATTTAATGTTAACATTTGCCAAAAAACCCATTTTTCTTTCACTCGTGATTACTTTAAATCCAATTCTTTTCCCATTTTTATCCGTTATTTCTTTTGTTATGAACCCTTTTTTATTTTTAATATCAGATATTAATTGTTCTAATAATGTTGACTTTCCGCTTTTCGGCTTTCCTGTAATAAGAATTTTCATCCTACCTCCACTTCTCTATGATGAGAATGTTCTCCTGAGGAAAAATCCCTGAATCCTCTAACCTTAAGCCTTTTTTTAAACATCGGGCAGTTTAGGACAAAAGTCTCAAACTCACCGCCTTCTCCTGCGGGATTTATTTTGCATTTTTCATTTAGGATTTTCATGTCTTCTACAAATTTTCTGTCTATCTTTCTTCCAAGCCAAGATTTGTCAAGAGGAAATGCGGCAACACTTGTAATGATTATTTCAAACCTGTTTTTTATCAAATCCTCTAAAAGCTCAAACTGGTCTTTTTGCCATAAGGGGTTGAAACATTCCAATTTCAGCTTGTCGCAGATTTTTTGGATTCTTGAGCTCTGATAAACAGACTCTACTGCTCCGGTGACAATTCCATTTATCTTGTATTTCTTAATAGCTATCTTAATTGCATCTTCTAAATCATTAAGCTCTATTTCCTTTTTTCCTTTTGTTTTTTGCAGGATTATTGGAATTCCCATTGCACTTGCCTGCAATTTCGTTTTTGAAATAGATGGTGTGTGGAACATGTAGCTGTCCTTATTCTCTGATATGAGGGAGATTAAGCATGAAACTTCATATCCATATCCTTTTGCCAAATACAAGGCTAAGGTAGAGTCCTTGCCTCCGGAATACAAAACCCCTAATCTCATTTCTCGGAGAATTCTGTTAGTTATATAAAAGTTTTTGATTTCCCGGTTTAAATTTATGGAATAAATTTAAATAGATTCTTGTTTCCTTTCATTCATGGATAAAAAGGGGTTGGAAAAAATGGAATACAGGTTTCTCCCTGAATTTGTCTACGGCGCGACAGATGGCGTAATAACGACTTTTGCAATTGTCGCGGGTGTTTTTGGCGCTGCGCTGAATTCTGTAATAATATTGATTCTTGGCTTCGCCAATTTGTTTGCGGACGGATTTTCAATGGCAACCTCGGACTATCTCTCCACAAAGTCAAGGAACGATTTGAGAAAAAAGACAAATTTTCCAAAAACCAACGCCTTGAAATCTGCATTTATGACTTTTTTCGCGTTTATCATAATAGGATTTATACCTCTTCTTTCATTCGTGGTCGCCGCCATAACCAAGAACCCGTATCTTGTGGAAAGGCAATTTGTTTACTCTGTCATCTTGACTTTTGTCGCTTTGGGCATTATAGGATGGTGGAGGGGAAAAATATCGGAAAAAAGCGAGGTCAAATCAATGATTCAGACAATCCTAATCGGGGGCGTAGCGGCGTTAATCGCGTTCCTCGTCGGGCATTTTATAAGGACGCTGGTTGGCTAGGAATCAATAATATCCTCTAATTCTGCCTCTTCCTGCAATTCAGCCAATGGATCGTGCTCCTTCAAATAATCGTCCCTTTTCCAAATGTACAGTTCGCCAAAGTATATTTCCTGCTCAATCCAGACTTTCTCCTGGCTTTCAAGGTGCAGTAGGGAGATGAAGGTGATTATTTTTCCGTCCTTTGTTATTCCGGAGATTTTTCCAAACGGGATTTTTTTGTCTTGCGGGTTTTTTGCAAAATAGTCGTTTATTTTATCGTAAACGTCGTTTATTGTGTCTGAGATTATGTACTTCCTTCTTGGGATTGCTATCGAAAGCTCCTTCATAAAGTCCTTTTTGACAAGCTCTTTCTTTATCCTCCTATTCTCCGTGATTATCGCCTTGTTCAGCGATTCAACAAGCTCCTTCAATGTGACTTTTCTAAGCCTTGGCAGGGGGCTTTTTGGATACAATTCCGGAAGGTCGTTTTCAATGTCAAAGTCAATCATTTCAAATCCTTTTTTCGCCTTTTCCTCTTTCTTCCCGAAGACTATTTCGTCGATGCTTTTCATGTATTTGCTTAGAAGGACTTCTGACTTGATTCTGAGAAGAAGCGCCGCCGCGAGCAAAACCTTGCTGGAAATGAAGTAGTTCTGCTCCTCAAGCTGCCCTATTTTTTCCAGGTACCTTTTGGCCAGAACAGAAACGTCAATGTCCCAAGGATCCAATTGCTCTGTGTTTATCAAATCGTGGATTATCTCCTGCCATCCTATCTCCTTGCTGAACACGATGTTGTGAATCCGCTCTTGCTTTGGACTTATTTCCTTGTTTTCACCGCCTTTTTCCATTTTTCATGATTGGAAAGGAAAGTTTATAAATTCTATAATACCATATTGTAGTGCCTAAAGAAACCAAAATCACTACCAAGAAATGGGCTCAATCTTGTCATTCTTTAAGGGTAACAATACCGAAAGATTTATATAGTATTTCCTGTTATGAATTACATCACCTCTTTTTCCCCAGGGGAGCTTCAAGTCAATCTATTTGAAAAGGCTTGAACCCCTCCTCTAGGGTTTGATGACGTGAGAGAATGAAAAATGAAAATAACAGAAAAAACAGAAGTAAAAATAAGAGAAAAGAGAAGAGGTATTACTTTTGAGTTGAATGGAAAAACATCAACCTTTGAACTTGATGGAAAAGTTTATGATGTACCTGAAAGACTTGAGGGGAATCCTTATGCAAATTCCCATTTAAAGGGACCAAATATTGGCATGGCTAAATCAGAAATAGTTTATGCTGAACAGATTGCTGAAGGGTATAACCTTAGAGATAATTCTTCTGTAGACCAAGTTGAAAATAGAAAAGCAGATTATGAAGCGCAAGGATTGGAAGTTGTTGTTGGAGAAAGAGCTTTTTGGTATGACGGAAAAGAGGATCCAAATATGCGAAGAATGCTTACAAGACCAAAATCTTCAGAGTCCGGGACTTAAGATAATTAAAATGATGGATACATATGACAGGGGAGACGTCCGCGAGAGTTATGAGGCTGCGGCGGCAAGTATTGATTCTGCAGGGCATAGTGGTCATAGGCTTTATGTAAGGCATGAATCACAAGAAACAACTTCCGAACAGGTTTTAAAACAACTCAGAAAAGTCTACACCCAAGCACCTGAATACACGGATTTGATTAAGGATGGTTTTAAGATTAGAGGAAATATCAAATTGGTTGAAAGAGATGGTAAAAAAGTTAGTAAAGTGCTTGATGATATATTAAAAGAAAACAAAAAGGATAAAGATGTTATTGCCACCCATGTGGGAGGAGTAGCATATGATCGGGATGGGAAATATCTTGGACCAGATTACGTCGCTGTCTTCGAGAAGAGAAAATAATTAAATCACATCATATTCAATAAAAGTCGTGGGATAGGTTAGTTTTATTATGAATTTGCCCCCACGCATCATAATTTTTAACACACATATATTTATTAATTAAATTTTTGCTTTTATTTTATGGAAAATAATCAAAGACCTGGTGAATCTCCGGTAGTAGAAATTGAAGGTGTAAACTTTTATCCATATGTAAACAAAAGAGATGCTGAAAAAGATGCTAAGCAATACTCAGATGATTTTGCAGATATTGGAGAAAAATTCAAGGCAATTTCTTTAGGAGATGGTTATGTAATCAAAAGCCAGAGTATAATTTTTGATTCAAGAGGACATGCAGCAGATAAACAAGCACCTCTCGAAAAACTGGTAAGAGCTTTTAAAAAAATTAGTGAATTAACGTAATCTTTTGTTTCTGGCAAGCCACAATATCAAAAGTATTATAATTACAGGTATAAAAATTTTTGTCAAGTCAAAATTAGGCCAATAGCACCATATCCCCCCTACTTTGCCGCAAAGAAAATCTGAAGCCATAAGTTATTTGCTACTTCTTGCTTTCAAACTCGGAATAATGGCACTTGCCGCAGTAAAATCTTCCCTGGGAATTCATCAAAAAAACGCCGGGGCCGCACCTCGGGCAGAATCTCTCCCTTGTTATTTTTCCTGAAGAGTCAATTTTGTATTTTGAATATTTCCTGCTTGTCGGCTTGTTCTTGTGCGGTTTTTTACCCTTTTTGATTATTTTTTTCGGCATTTTTTAGTATTGAATGGCTTTAACAATTCTTAATGGTAAGGGGTAGAGGCTATACTTCACCCTGAGGCTTTTTAGATTTCTCATGGAATCCCTGTAATCAAGACCTGATTCAGAAGAGCCATTTGATTTTAGCTTTGCAAGATAGTCTTCCAGTTGAACTATTTTCTTCATCGTTTCATCCATTTCCCTCCAATCCCTCGAAAGCTTTTCAAGAAAACCAGGTTTTTTCCTTTCATCCAAGATGCTGAACAGCGTCCCCATTCTATTCCTTCTTCTCCTCGGCAGGCTTTTCCTCGGCCTTTTTATCTTCCTTTGGCTTTTCGCCGGGAATGTGCAGATTGTCCTTTTTCCTTTTTATCTCTGTCCTGTTCTTCTGCTCCTCTGTTTTATAGATGAAAATGTTCACGCTGAAGTTCTTCGAGCCGAATTTTCCGGAGATTTTCTTTATTTTTACCTTTTTGGGCTCTGCTGAAAACTTTTCCGAAACAATCTTCCCTATCTCCATCCTGCTCGGCGTAACCTCTGAGCTTATTTCGAATTTTATCTCCTTTCTGTTGAAAAGCGGATTTTCCCTTTCCTCTACCAGTTTGAATTTTTCCATTATCTTGTCTTGAAGGCAAAATTGCCCTTTCCCTTTAATTTTAATTTCTGCGATATCTCTGACTTTTCCGGATTCAAAACAACAATTCTTCCCTTGAAGCTTTCTACGGATTCCTCTGAGCCACAACCCGGGCATTTCTCCCCTTCGTAAATCCTGTTGCACACCCTGCACGCCTTTTGTTTTGTCATTTTATTTCTTTCCCCCTTTCGCTCCTTTGGACTCCTTGGCCTCTGCCTTTATGGCTTTTTGCGCCTGCTTTTCCTTCCTTGCCTTCTCCTCCTTTATCCATTCCAGTTTTCCCAAGCCCGGCTGCCTCATCGTAAGGCCAATCTTCGGGCTTTCGCCCTTGTGGCTTATCGCGACCACTCTCGCAAGGCACAGGTCCCCTTTCTTGAGGCTCCTCTTAGAGGCCTTGCCCATCAGAAGGTTGGTTTTGCTGAAACTCACGAAGTCGTTCATCGCCTGGCTTATGTGTATCATGCCCTGCATGACGCCCAGGTTCATGAACGCCCCGAAGTTTGTTATTTCGGATATCGTTCCGAAGACAAGCTCGTTTATTTCCGGCTTCCACGTCAAAAGCCTAAAATTAGACTTGTAATACGCGGCGCCGTCCCCTGGAATTATAACGCCGTCTCCGACGTCAATTACCTCGATTACGGAAACAGCCTTTCCTATCTGCTTGTCGTAATACTCTGTGTAAATCTCCTCAAGCTGCTTCTCAACAGCCTCCTTCGTCGGGATTCCGAATAGCTTTGGCTCAACCCTCACGTGGTCCTCGATTTCAGTAAGATAGAACATATTAAAAGTATAGAAATTAGCAAAAATCGCTTTAAAAAGGTTTTCGGGTGTTGCAAAGCAAGAGATATTGCACTAAATCAAACAATTTCCAGCTTCTTCTTCATCCTGATGACCATTTTCCTGTTCTGAACCTTGGATTTTATCTCTTTGTCCAAAGTTGCGACTATGATTCCTTGATTTTTGTTTGAAAAGTTGATTATCATTTTGTCGGTTGTTTTGCCGTGCTTTCCCAGGTCGACAATTCCGAACATCTTCCTATTTCCGGACAATATTTTTAGGGAAAGTTCTGCGTTTTTGTTTCTTCCGGAAAGTCTTTTCAGCTCGGAAAAAACCTGCTTCGGAACCAGAATGCTTAACCCCATTGAGGCCATGTCGCTGAAGAAGTCTATTTTCTGCCTGACACAGCTTATGATAAAGCTTGTATCCAGGATTATTTTTTTCATGATTTGAAAAAACAAGATGGATATAAAAACCTTATAGAAAGACATTAAAACGAAATTTTCTTGTCAATCACAAGGGTGCGTAGGCTAATGGCAGACTACCTGGCTCCAGAGTGAAAACGATGTTTTCCCGCCCTCATTTCAGAGAGAAACGGAGAGCCCAGGAGATGGGGGTTCGATTCCCTCCGCGCCCATTTT
>CAYXIC010000004.1:10430-11548 GCA_964465625.1 Candidatus Woesearchaeota archaeon | reverse complement strand
GGCAGGTCCATAATCTCATAAAAATATAAAAATGTCTTTTGGTTGTCCAATCAAATGCCAAAAGGTCTTGAAACAAGTCTTGGAAATCAAATTGATTCTAATGGGCAAGCAAGGTATTTTTTTGAGCGGCAGGCTTTGCATGAATTTAATGAGCCATTTTATGGGAGGATTCCATTAAGCATGGTTTTTGAGATAAAAAGAGAGCCCCTGATTAAAATCGAGACCTATAAACGGGGTTTTCTTTACGGCTTTAACCTTTTGTCTGCCACGGATAACAGATCTATCTTAACGTCCAGGCCAATATATCCTTCAAAAAGTGAAGCTCTTGAGAAAGCAGACGCATTTGTTTGCGGGTCGAGGGAATCGGTAAAGGTTCACTAATCTACTGCATCAGCCCCCTTACTTTTCCGAATTCGAGGACCTCGCCGTTGTCGCTGATTGCATGAACATTGAAATTCTTGAGGATTGATGGGGGAATGACTGAAAAGCCCTCTTCCGAAATGTAACTATCGTCGTTAACCGCGGAGCCTTCAACAGCCCCGAAAAAGCTCGGCACAACAAAAATTTCCCTGTTGTTGAACTCTCCGGTGAGAAAGCACTTGTATTTTTCCCTCTTTATGCTTTGCTTGTCAGACAAAAGCACGGATGGGTGCAAATGGCCGATAACCCAGGTTTTAACCCTTTCCTCGCGGAGCTGCGGAAAATCCATGTGCCCGTGGAAGAACATAATGCCTTTGCTGAAATAATAATTCTTCATCTTTTTTCCCGCAAAGTCAAACTTGTCGTGGTTTCCTTTTATTAAGATTATGTCCTTGTCTTCCAATTTCTGCCTAAGAAATTCCAGGATTTTCATGAAATACATCCTTTCCTTCCACTCGTAGCCGAAATAATGCTTCAAATCGCCAAGGAAAACTATTTTTTTCAGATTTAGTCTTTTATTTCTTATTTCATTTATGGTTTTTTCCAGGTCGCTTATTATCTCGCTTATCTGGCTCTCGGGAACTAAAAAACCCGATTCCCTCATTGCGTGCTCGTAGCCGACGTGCAAGTCTCCGACAGCCAATATCCCTTGGTCCGGAAAAAACACAGATTTGCCAAAGAACACGCGGTTTGTCATA
>CAYXIC010000004.1:0-10330 GCA_964465625.1 Candidatus Woesearchaeota archaeon | reverse complement strand
TATCCCTTGGTCCGGAAAAAACACAGATTTGCCAAAGAACACGCGGTTTGTCATATAAAATGGACAAAACAAATGCTTAAAAATATTCTTGGTCGCGATAATTTGGCATAGAAGTCAAAAAAGTTTTGCCATATTGGTATTTTTATGGTATTTGGGATATTTTTTAGTCTGCAGGAATAATGACAGGTTTTCAAATAACATATTTTGGTTATACAAGGGAGATTTTGGAGATTTTAAGAATTGAGTGATTAATGGCTCTTCCTCATGTGCAAAATGAATATTATCAGCGATATGACGAGAAGCACAAGGGTCGCGATGATGCTCAGGAACACAAAGACCGGAACATTTCCCTCCAGAATTTCCCCCCTGACCTCAAACATCGTGCTTGATACAGCCATTTCCTCGCCCTGATAGAACAGCCTTGCCGTCGCCCTGTACTTTCCAGGGGAAGTTCCATCAGGGATGTGTATCTTTCTCAGCAAATTGACCTGGGTTTCAATCGCAAAGGTTTCCAACGTCTTTTCTATAGAGTTGTTGTCTGAATCAGTCACCTGTATCTCCAATTGGGCGTCGACCCTCTGAGTATCGCCAAACTTGACTATGTTTGAGCTTATTATTGCGTCCTCTCCCACGCTCACGATTTTTGTGGGGGTTGTTGTCAGCAGTCGAAAGTGGATATCTTTATTTGTGTCAAAAACCTTGCCGACAAAGACGGGGTTTGAGCCGAAAATTAAAAATGTTGCGAAAATAAGTATGGCAAAGGATGCAAAATAAAGAAATCTTTTTTCCACTTTATCCTTGTTTTTTGTTTTTAATTCCTAGTCTTTTTGCAGAAAGGGAGGATATTGTCAGTCCAACAAGTGCGATGATTCCGACATAAAGCTGCAAGAAAAGAAGGGCCTCGTTTGGGGAAAAGGCTGCAAACGGCCCAAATCCGCTGACAGTCCCGAAAATAGCGATTGAAGACATTATGAAAATTGCCAGCGTCGTTCCCCTATGCCCAAGCCTCAAGGCTGCCCACACCAACGGAAGCAAGCAAATGAATTGAATCGGATAATTTTGGCTTGCGAAGGGAGACCATTGGGTAAATACCAAAATCGCCACTGCCGCGACGCTAAGCATGATTAAAATTCCCTCGGAAATTCTGTAGAATCCTGTTCTTCTTAATTGGTACCAAGAGACGATCAAAGGAAAGACAATCAATGCTCCTGCAACATTTCCTATCCACCACGTGGCCCAAATTTGCGAGTATGTTGCCCAGGTTGCAAATCCTCCCAAAGCAAGGGAGGTTACCCCTATTGTTGCGCTGATAATTGCGACTTTCAAAGAAACAGCGAAGAATTTGAAGATGTTTCCTGGATTGTCAAGAACCTTGTTGCTTCCAGCAAACCTTCTTATGAGGTATGCTCCCAAAAGCCCCTCAATCATATTTCCCGCCGCAATTCCAAGCGATGTCGCAACCGTGCCCTCTGTTGTGAGGTTAAGAAAAAAAGCCCCGACAAATATTGCCGGCCAGAACCTGTAGCCGAAAAGAAAAAGCGACGCGATTGAGATTCCTGTTCCCATCCAAACCGCGGATGCGCTTGGATGGAACAAAGCCAGGCTCAGGCTGATTTTTCCAGCAACGAGATAAACCAAGAATATCAGGAGCAGTTTTGCCAAATAGCCGAGAATTTTATCAGCCCTTTTTTCACCCCTCATCATTCTAAAAAGCCGATTATATTTATAAAGATATCTTAAGGTTTTTCCGTTTTTATTTTCCCCTCTCCTTTATCACCCTCAAATGCTCCTGGTGCATCCTCTTCAAAAATTCCTGCCTGTCCTCTATCTTAATCAAGTCGCTGTATCCCTGAATTACAAGGTTTGCCGCAAATGGAGAGGGAATTTTTGTTATCCTGAACTTTATTTTTATTTTTCCCTTGGAAATCCAGTCAATGACCTTTTTCGCGTTTTCGATGTCCATAAGGTCCTCAAGCACCTCTCTCCTCGCTTCCCTCAAAATTGGAAACTCGTTTGAAAGTTTTTTCACAGCATGAAGTAGGAAATGGCTTTTCATCTGCTGCTTGCCGACAGTCTTGCTTCTTCCGCGGTAATTTCTAAGGATCATCAAGGACCTCGCCGCGCAGTGCCTGAACCTTCTCGCAAGAACGTCTGTCTTCTCTATGGCAGATTCCAGAACATCCTTCAGGCTTTTCTCGTTGACCAGGTATTTCAAGGCCTTGTGGAAGGAATCCTCTGAAACAGCCTCGCCCGCAAGATAGAACCCGTTGTCGTTTATTCCTATTTCCACATCGCGACTGCCCATTCTTCCAAGCAAAAATCCAAAAGCCCTTGACAATGCATCGTTAACCCTACGGCCGTACATGCTGTGAAAGATAAGATAGTCCTTTCCCTCAAGCCTGCATTTCTCAAGCAAAAGAAGGTTTTCGTCGGGAATCTCCAGGAACCTGTGCTGCTCGTAAAAATAATCGTAAATTGAGTCCTCTGTGTTGCTGCTGAGGTAAAGATGATTTTTTATGAAGGTCTTTATTTCTTTCCTGGATTTTTTTGCCAAAAAATTCTCCTTCACCATTTTCCTGAATTTTCCGATCTCGAGGCCAGAATCAAAACTCAACGGAAGCATCTCTGAAAACCAGGAAGGAATTGTCGGAGAAAGTCTTTCCGCGGAATTTACGAAAACATTCATGCCCCTCGTGTAGCGATAAACATATTTCTTCCCTCCCAAAACAAACACGTCGCTTTTCTTCATTCTCTCCAAAAAACCCTCATCTATAACTCCCAAACTCTCCCCTGTGGATAATTTTACGTTGACAAAGGACTCTTCCGGAATTGTTCCTATGTTTGTTAGGTAAAGGACACGTGCAAGTTTGCCTCTTTTACCAATTTGCTTTGTTTCCGGGTCGTACCAGATTTTCCTGTATACGCTGTTTTTCTCCAAATCGTATTCTCCGGAAAGGTAGCTTATCACGTCGAGAAAATCCTTTCTCCGCAACTGAGAGTAGCAATGGCTCTTTTTTATCAATGAGAAAAGCTCCTCAATGTTCCATATCCTGTAGATTGCCATGCCGAATATTTGTTGTGATAAGACGTCAAGGCAGTTTTTCGGGAACTTTATCAGGTTTATTTTTTTCTCAATCATCTCCTTTTGTATAACGCTACACTCCACAAGGTCGTCCCTGTCCATGACAATGAACCTCCCTTTAGCGACATCGTGAAGCTTGTGTCCTGCTCTTCCCATTCTCTGCAAAGCCCTTGAACTGGATTTTGGGGAGCCAATCATCAAAACCAAATCTATGTAGCCTATGTCAATTCCCAGTTCAAGGCTTGTGGAACAAACGACAACCTTCAGCTTTCCCTTTCTCAGCCTTTCCTCGATGTCAAACCTGTGCTCCCTGCTCAATGAAGAGTGGTGAGCGGCGATGTTGTCGTCGCCATACTCTGTCGGAAATTTTTCCTTCAGATGGTTGACAACGCGCTCTGTTGCCGAACGCGTGTTTGTAAAAATAAGCGTTGTCTTGTGCTCCTTTATCAGCTTTGCAAGCAAGTGGTACATGTTTTGCGAAATGTTTTTGTCCTCAATCAGGTCCTCAACAGGCCTGAGAACCTCAATGTCTATTTTTTTGTCCAAAGGAACCCTTACATGGCAGACTTCCCTGTCCTTGTCCTCTCCAACCAAATATCTTGCAACCTCCTCCATCGGCTCCACCGTGGCGCTCAATCCTATTTTCGCTGGAAACGTCCTTGAAACCTCGTTGAGCCTTTCCAATGTAATCGAAAGGTAAGTTCCCCTTTTGTTTTCCATTGCGTGAATTTCATCAACTATGCAAAACTCAACGCTCCTGAGATTTTCCACGAATTTTTTGCTCGTGAGGACTATTGCCAGGGATTCCGGCGTCGTGACAAAAATGTGCGGCGGCTTCCTTGCCATCTTCGCCCTTTCTGAAACAGAAGTATCACCTGTTCGCAGGCCAACGCGAATGTGCTGAAGCTTTATGTCTTTCTTTTTAGCAATCTCGTTTATCTCTTCCAAAGGTTCGATCAGGTTTTTGTGAATGTCGTTGCTCAAAGCCTTCAAAGGGCTTGTGTAAACAGCATAGATTTTGTCCTCAAGCTGCTTTTTTTCGGCAAGAATGACAAGGTAATTGATAATCGAGAGAAATGCGGTAAGTGTTTTTGTTCCCCCTGTTGGAGCAGATATGAGAATGTTTTTCCTGTTCCATATGTTCAAAACACCGTACTCCTGCGTCAGCGAGAAGTCCTTGAATTTCGAGAAAAACCATTCGCTGACCAAAGGATGCAGTATGCTTTTTATCTCAGATTTTGCGTGCTTCTTGGCTTCAACAACAGAGGTCATTTTAAGGGTATATAATGTGTAGAGAATATGTTTAATAAATTAACTGAGGATTATTTCCTTCTCTTGCCTTTTTTGGTCTCAGAAAATACATAAATGTAAAGAATCGGCAAAATTCCGGCAGAGTTTACCAAGGCCAGGACAATGAACCACACAACCGAGTTCTTCTTTGCAGCCTTCCACATTGCCATGAGTTTCCACACCATGTCCCAAATTGCAACAACAGCTATCAAAACCAAAAGCCGGGTTGGAATTTCAAATCCTGCGAAAAACATGGGTTTTGGAGTGTTTTTCGATTTAAAATCTTATCCAACAACGAATTTAAAAATATATTTGCCTTGGTAAAAAGATGTACGTGATAAAGGCATCGGGAAAAAAAGAGGAATTCAATCCAGAGAAAATTTACAACACTGTCCTGAAGGCGGGCGCTTCAAAGGCCCTTGCAAGAGAAATTGTCGCTGAGGTTGAGTCGAGAATTTACGACGGAATAAGAACAAGGGACATACTGGACATTGCGCTTGGAATTTTGGGAAGAAAAAACCCGAACATCTCCATGGTTTACAACCTGAAAAGGGCAATAATGAACCTTGGTCCGACAGGATTCATATTCGAGAGGTTTTTTGCGGAAATTCTCGGGAATTACGGATACAAGACAGAAGTTGGGCAAATCCTAAGAGGAAGATTCGCGACGCACGAGGTGGACATAATTGCAAGCAACAGGTCGAGGTACATGATTGAATGCAAGTACCACAACTCTCCCGGAACCCAGACAGACCTCAAGGTTGCGTTGTACGTCTACGCAAGATTTCTTGACCTGAAAAAGGATTTTGACCAGCCGTGGCTCGCAACAAACACGAAATGCTCTGACAGGGCGATAAAATACGCCAAAGGCGTGAACATGAAGGTTACAGGGTGGCAGTATCCTCAAAACGAGAGCCTTCAGGACCTAATTGAAAAAAAGAAACTCTATCCGATAACGATTCTGAAATCAGTGAACAATTACGTAAAGTGGAGGTTTTCAGAATCAGGAATACTCATAGCAAGCGACTTGACAAGGTATGATTTGCGAGAACTGAAGGAAAGGACTAAAATTCCCGAGGACATTCTCAGGAGAATTGTTGACGAGGCGAGGCAGGTTTACAGGGTGAGGGTTAGAAAGTAGACGATAAAAATTTATTTTTTATATAAAATCCTTTTTAATTTTATTTTGGATTATAGATATTGTGGGTTATATCATAATAATAGATGGTTTAACAAGATTATTTTTAGACAAAAATGTCAAGGAAGTTATTGAAGATTTAGAAGTTGGTTTCACTAAATAATGATTATAAAGATTTAAATAACCTCCTCTCCAAAATCTTAAAGGAAATACAATCTGTTGTAAGGAAAACTTATAATAGGTACAAGATATTGTATCATAATGAAATGCCCTTTTTGTTCGAACGAAGACACGAGAGTTACGAACAAGAGGCCTGCGGGCCACGGGGACGGCATCAGGAGAAGGCGCGAGTGCTTAAAGTGCAAAAAAAGGTTTACAACGCACGAGAACATAGCGCAGGAAAACAACCTTTACATCATCAAAAAGGATAAAAGGAGGGAAAAATTTGACAGGGAGAAACTTGAAAGAGGCGTGGAAAAGGCGTTTGAAAAGCGCCCTGTTTCAAAGGAAAAAATTGACAAAATGATTCACAAAATTGAGGAGCAGCTGAGAAAAAAGGGGAAGAAGGAGATACCAAGCTCTGCAATCGGCGAGTTGATAATGAAAAAGCTAAAGAGAATCGACAGCGTCGCATACATAAGGTTCGCCTCTGTCTACCGAGATTTCCAGGACATTGGCGATTTCAAGAAGGAAATGAGGAATCTGGGAGGCAAGGCAAGATGAATGATACTGCGGCAAGTGCTGTTGAAGCGAAAAATGAGAGATACATTCCTGTAGATGGTAGATTAAAAGAGATTATTACCCCTTTTGTAAATTCAGGAGTCATTCATTTGTATAAAAAAAATGGACAAGACTATTTAGATAGAGGGGAAATAAATGGGTTGCTTTCAAGAGGAGCACCTTCTAAAGATATTAAAAAATATTCTCCAATGGATCTTAATGTTTATGATAAAGAAAGGCATATACCAATAAAGGATGCGTTTGGACTACTTGAGAAGCAAGGAGACCCATACCTTTCGCCAGAAAAATTAAGGCAGGTTATCGACAAAGGCGACATCAGGGTTTATGATTTTAAGCAAACACAATATCTGGACAGATTGGACATCGGAAGGGTTTATCATAAAACCTCTAAAAGGAATGGAGGATTAACAATTGAGAGATATTTCTCTACAGAAGGTAAAGATCCATTTGAAAGTGTGGGTGAGTATGAAACAAGGCATCTTAAAATTTTGGAAAAGAGTGAGGATGGCAAAGAAAAGATAAAATTTGAGATGATCGATGCAGTATTTCCAAAGTCCTGGAGCGATAACTCTGCCAGGATTGTGGCCGACAAGTATTTTTTCAAACCAAAAGATGACGTATGGAAAAAAAAGCTCGAGGATTCAATAGGGAAGCCCTATGAATTTTCCCCAACCCATTTGATTAACAGGGTTACTAACTTCATCGTTGATGAGGGTGATAAGTTAGGATATTTTGCCAGTGACAAAGATAGGGAGATTTTTAGGGATGAATTAAAATGGCTCCAGATAAATCAAAGATTTGCATTCAATTCTCCTGTGCAATTCAATGCAGGATTATTTAATGAGTATGGGATTGAAGGAAGCAAAGGCATTGTTAACTGGAGAAACCCAATAACCGGAGAAGTTGAAAGTGTTGAAAGAGGAAGGGGTTACTGGAAAAATCCCAGAACAAAAAAGGTTGAGGAATTTGACGAGGGAGAATATATTCATCCACAATGTCATGCCTGTTTTATAAAAGGACCGAGGGATGATCTGGAAAGCATTGTGCAGCATGTTAAAGATGAAGCAGCAATATTCGCCTCTGGTTCGGGGATAGGACAGGATATCGGTGTTTTAAGAGAAGAAGGAGCCCCTTTATCACAAGGTGGAAAAGCTTCGGGACCATTAAGTTTCTTGAAAATTTATGATGATGCTGCCGGGACAATCAAATCAGGAGGCAAAAGCAGAAGGGCTGCAAGGATGACCACAATGAGGTATTATCACCCTGACATTATGAAATTCATAAGAAGCAAGGTAGGGGAGGACAGAAAGGCACTCATTCTTATGGAAAATGATATTGAAGCGGGAATGGATGGGGAAGCGGTTAGAACAGTGACATCACAAAATACAAATCTCTCCATAAGGGTAGATGATTATTTCTTTGAGCAGTTGGAAAAAGGGGGGAAAATTGAGTTAAAAAGGGTCACTAACGGAGAAGTTGTCGGAGAGGTTCCTGCTGAGAGAATGTTGAGGGAGATAGCATTCGGTTCCTGGAGAATTGGCGATCCTGCTTTGCAATATGAATCAAAAATCCAGGATATGCATACTGCAAAAAACTCAGGGAGAATAAATTCAAGCAATCCCTGCTCGGAATACATGTTTTTGGATGATACTTCCTGTAATTTGCACTCACATAATCTTCTTGCAGACAGCGATGAAAAGGGAAATTTCAATGTTGAAGAATTCAAAAAAGCTGTTTGGCTTTCATCAATTGCCTCTGATATTCTTAATGACGCTGCAGGATACCCTGTCAAGGACATAGCGATGATAAGCCCTGAATTCAGAACAATAGGAACTGGTTATGCAAACCTCGGCGCTTTGCTGATGAGGAGAGGCTTAGCTTATGATTCAAACGAAGGAAGAGCGCTTGCAGGAGCAATAACTGCTTTAATGACGGGAACTAGCTATGAGGCTTCTTCTGATCTGGCTGAGAAGCTCGGACCTTTTATTCATTTCGAATTCAATAAAGGACCAATGTTGGAAGTTATGAAAAAGCACAAAAAGAATTTGGAAAATGTTTTGTGGGAACATGTTCCTGGCGATTTAAAAAAGGCAGCGTATGACTCATGGGAAAATGTTGTTGACAGGGGAGAAAAAGTTGGGTTCAGAAACGCCCAAGCCAGCGTCTTGGCACCAACCGGAACAATCTCTTATTTCATGGATTGCGACACTACGGGAGTTGAGCCTGCGTATTCCCTGATAAGCGACAAATATCTTGCAGGGGGCGGAACAATCCCGATAACAACCAAAGAGGTCCCAAATGCGCTTAGAAACCTTGGATATTCCCCTGAAGAAATAAAGGACATATCCAAATTCATTGACAACAACAACACAGTCATAGGGGCCCCCCATCTAAATCCCGATAGTTATAATGTTTTTGCGACAGCGGTTGGGAACGAAAAAGGAAAGGGTGCAATATCTTTTGAAGGGCATGTAAGAATGCTTGGGGCGGCGCAGCCATTCATTTCCGGCGCGATATCAAAAACAAACAACATGCCTGAAAGTGCAACTGTCAAAGATATTTATGATTCATATATGCTTGCAAACAATCTCGGATTAAAGGCTTTTGCGGTTTTTAGGCATAATAGCAAACCTACAAGTGCGATGAGTGTTGGCGAGAGAAGCCTTAAGGTACTAAAAAGAGGGGAAAAAGAAGATTTGCCATTTAGCGGAAGTTCGTTTAGGCAAGCACCAAACATAGACGGTGTCCCTTTCCTGATAAACATTGGGGAATATGAGGACGGAAGGCCTGGGGAAATAGTCATAGAGTCTTACACTTCTGATTCAACCCTTGGCGCTATTTTAAAGGTGGCGGGAATTGATGCTTCAACAGCGCTTAAAAGAGGTGTTGATTTGGAAGATGTTGTTAAAAAATGGGTTCATGGGTTTGAGCCTAGAGGTCTTGTGACTGTAGAAACTTCCAATAAAAAGATAATTCCCCACCCATACATAAAACAAGTAAGTTCCCCCCTAGATTTTATAAGAAGATTAACTTTATTGCATTACAAGGGAGACACCTCAATGGCTCAAGAACCAGATAAGATTGACGTTAGAAAACTAAGAGGATTTACACATGGGGCATTTAGAACTTATGCTAGGATGAAGGTGGATGATTGGGATGTCAATGATGTTTTAAATGATCCAGAGTTAGGTGGTTTTGTTGAAGATAAAGGGGGTATGCTTAAGTTGTTAAACGAGGATAAACCTAAAAAAGGCAATGGAAACCCTTCTGGAAGAGTTTGTGTTTGTGGTAATGCTATGAGGCAGATTACTCCTGGTTGTTGGGAATGCAAAAATTGCGGGGATAAGTTTGGTGGCTGCGGCTAAAGGTTAAAAAATGAAATTATCATCTTTAAAAGTTTTGGAACTAAATAGGAGATATAATTTGATAGAAGGTCTTTCTGAAAGAGAATCAGAAAACCCCGAAGGAATTGACTTAGAGTTAAGGGTTGGAAGAGTTGAAAAAATCTTTGGAGATAGTTTTTTAGGTGTGGACAAGAGAAGTTCTCCTAAAACAGAATTAGTTGCAGATATAGAACAGGATGGAAACAAAAGGATCATAATGAGGCCTGGAGATTACTTTCTTGTGAGAACAATTGAAAAAATAAACTGCCCTTCAGAACCTGTTGATTATGAAAATGGACAACCTTTGAGATACATTATTCCGGATATACGCCCAAGAGTTTCATTACAAAAAGGAGGGGTTAGCCTTCACTGTTCAACCACCAACCCAGGATATTCGGGACCTCTTGTTTTCGGACTAAAGAATAATATTGACTTCGAATTTCATTTTGAACTCGGAGCGAGAATGTTTAAGATTTATTGGGAGCCTGTTGCAGGAGAAATAAAAAGGGAATACGCCGGGCAACATCAGGGTGGAAGAATGACAAGCAGTGGTGAAAAAGAAACCCAAAATTAATTATCCTTCACCACAACTATCTTTAAATACAAATTTATTTTAAAACAAAAATGGCGCAGCAATATTTGGACCATTCTATTGAAATTCTCTCTTCTGATACATCAAGAATTAAGTTTAACGAA
>CAYXIC010000003.1:20797-28794 GCA_964465625.1 Candidatus Woesearchaeota archaeon | reverse complement strand
CCCTTAGGATTGTAAATCTGAACTTCGCCGCTTCCTGCGCCGGCCTCTTTTATCAAAAATTCCAAGGAGGATTTTGCCTGCTCTAGTTCCGCAGAGGTCTTGTTTGCAAAATACAATGAACTCAAAAAATAAACCAAAAAGGTTATTGAAATCAATGCTATGATTATCTTCAGTGTTTCTTCCGCAAGAAGGAATCCTCTTTTGTTTTTCATTTTAAAAGCGATAAAATAAACTTGGCCGCTTCCTCGCCCCCTCCTGGAAGGTTTCTGAAAAAATCGCTTATCTGGCTTCCGAAAAAATACAGCGTCGTGACAACTGCCGCAACTACGACAATGCCGAGGATTATTTTTATGAGCTGCTCTATTGCAAGCATCTTAGCTCCTCAAAAGGCCCTTTAATTTGTCTATCAGTGAAATTCCCTGATCCTTCAGGGAAAAGATAGCTATCATGATTATTGCCAAAACAGCCAGGGCAATAATAAGCCACGGAAGATACTCTGTGATAATTGCCCTTTTTTTATTTTCACCCGCTTTTATCATTAGGCAAAAAGTTAAAGGTAATTAATAAAATTATCTAAATGCCAATAAATAATCTTGGTTTGTTGCAGAATAAATTTTCCCCTAAATGCCGCCTATGACAATGCTTGCAAGGAAAAAGAGCGCTACAGAAGATATCAAGCCGGTTATGAAATAAAGCACCATTCCCTTGTTCAGGTTTTTCCCTGTTTGGCTTGTTCTCTGAAGCCTGTCGTCTCCGGAATCAATAACAACCAAGGTGTTTGTCAAGATAAAAATAACTTCTATAAGGTAAATTCCAATGATAATCTGCAGGAAGTAAGGAGGTATCATTTTTGAGACCTCAAAGATGCTTAAAAGATTCTGGAAGTTTCCCAGCCCGGCCTCGCCCTGCGCCCCAATTTCGGAAATTCTCAATCTCGTCAGTATCGAGGTGATCATCGCGGCCAATCCCACCACAACTCCAGACAGCAACGGTGCGAGAAAGGTCATGTTGCTTTTCATGTCTGAGATTATTTCCGCAAGCATATCTCTCAAACGCTCCGTTATTTTTTGTATGTTTTTTACATACTGTGAAATGCTCATAAGGCTTACCGCCGCTATGCCAAGTCCTTTTTTAGCGGATTCCACAAGAACCCTCATGCTCGTTGCAATCAGCTCGGAGGGGTAATCGTTTATCGCGCCTCTTTTTGAGTCAAATATCGCCCTTTCAACGCTCATGCCGTTTTGCCTTATGTTGTAATTGACTTTTTTGAAAAAATCCTCTGTGATCAGTCCCGAGGAGGATTGCGCCACGCTCCCAAATGCCAGTTCGGACGGCGTGCCATTGCCTATCCTGTTTCCAAGCTGAAACAAAGAGTTGTTGAATTCGACTTCCAGCTGCTTTGTCTTGTCCCTTTCTTCAATCAGCTCCTTTGTTTTTTTTCTGTAGACTATTGAAAAAAACAAAGCCATTCCCAGAGGAATGAACATGCTCAAAACCAAGGCGCCGATACCGAATGGTCCTGCCATCGCCCCTGAACCCGTAGATGAAGGCAAAAATCCGAAGAAGCTGTCGTTTCCAAAAATTCCCAATCCCAATTGCGAGTAGGTAAAGTCCCTTGGAATTCCAAAAAGGTCGGGAATGAATGTATACTGGAAGATAAGAGGTAGAAGGCCCAGTATGAATAAAGGCAATGTAACCAAAAAAGCGTTCAGATAATGGCTGTTGTCCTTGTACTTGTAATAAAATGCGTTTCTTTCTAGCAAATCTGTCTCCCCATAACCTCCTGGTCTTAGGAAAATTATCTTGTCCGTAAGGAAAAAGGAAATAAAGGGCAATATCAAAACGTAAAGCACGAAAACATGGTACCATTTCAGGTAGTCTCCAACCATTGCGGACGCCAATGGCAGCAATGCAATGCCGAGCACGGGAAGAACCGTAGTGAGCATGTAGACGTTTGTTATCGGGCTTCTGGCATCATGAGTAAACCTCAGCATCTTGTCATAAACTCCGTCAAGAATTACCTGCAGTGCTTTCTCCAGCGTCTCTATCCTTCTTTGGTTGTCGGGTTCAAACAGGCTGCTTTCAATCAAATGAAATGATTCTATGAACTCTATGTTGTAATCCTTCCAAACATCAAGGTAGTTGTCAAGGCTTTCCTTTAGCGTTGAAAATTTCCCTATTTCCACGTCGTAAAAGACCTTTTTGAAGTCCAGCGCAAGAGGATATTGCAAGTGTTGTGAGGCGAAGGAAATGGCTTTTTCAAAATTTGACGTGTGCCTCATGTATACGACAATGTAGAGTATCGCGGGAACCATCTGGCTGCTTGCCTTTAATCTCCAGGAGTTTGCGAGCCTTTGCGGATAACCATTTACGAAATAGAAAAGGAAGATTGAAACAAAGATAACCATGAAGAAAAACAGGAATGGGAATGATGCCAGGCTTCCGTTTATCAGAACAAGCGCAAGGGAGACAAATAATCCCAATAGAAAAACAGCGACAAAAGACATTACGCTCAGGGTCAAAGCCTGCCACGGTTCGATGTCAAGGTGAGCCACTTCAAGATTCTTTCTTACCCTTCTCTGGTCTTCTTCCGAAACATTGAGCCTTATCACGCTCCCGAGAGTCCTGCACAGCCTTTCGTATCTTGTAAGATGGGGGGCCATCTCTTCCTTGAAAGTAGCATACTCCCTGCTATAGCTTCTTGGATTCAAATCAGTGGTTTGGATTTTTGACTCAATTTTTCCGGAATATTTCTTGAGAATGTCATCGACACTCTCCTTTTTTGGCGGCATTTTTTACAAATAAAAAAAGAAACAAGTATTGATAAATGTTTTTGGGTATAGATTACTCAACGGTATAAAGAACCCTGTTTATTCCTTCAACCCCGTTTGTAATTCTTGTACTAAGTCTTGAAACAAATTCCGCATCCCAGACGAAAGAACCCTTGTGTTTTATGGTCACTTCGGCCGGATGAAGATAAGTCCTATTGTCTCCCTGAACGCCCACTGTTCTTAAATTGTAAATTCTTACCTCGGCAAAATCATACTCAAATTCTGCCGTTTGTAACTCTTCCCTCAGAATCTTATCCGCCTCTATGGCTAATTTTTGTAATTTGCTTATATCTGTTTCAATTAAACTATGAATGGAATTTACTTCATCCAGAATTATTTTTGTTATTTGGTCTTCTTTCCTGCCATAGATAATGTCGTCTATGTCGTCTCCCATATACAAAAATATGGCTTAAGTTAATATATTTTTTCATTCTATGACTTCCTCTTTGTCTCCCAAAATAAACAATGCCTGGTTGTCTTTTAATCTTAACACTTTCACGTTTTTTTCTTTTTCAAATCCCGAAATGGCTTCTTCTTCAGGCAAGGCATAGTGGGGCGAGATGATTTTATCGGTCAAATTAAATCCGTCAGTATTTTTTATACCTATATCATTTTTATCCCCATTAACACCTATGCCAGATATTTCTATGTCCGGACCAACTAAAATGCTTCCTGCGCTTGCCCCTACATAAACAATTCCATTGTTAACCATATCAATAATCTTTTTGTCAAAACCGCTTTCCATCACTTTTTGCAGAAGATAAAAGGTATTCCCTCCGCAAACATAAATCACATCAAAATTTTTCTGCGCGATTTCATCAACGCTATTTTTTGGGTTATAATCAAATATGTTTTCTTTTCTTATTCCCAATCCAACCAATTCTTTTCTGGATTCTTCTACATAGTACAGTTCTTCTTTTGTTCTTGCAGCCGTGGGAATTAAAAGCACTTTTATTTCTTCTGGATTTTTACCAACAACACTTAAAAATTTTCTTCCTATTTTCGGGTTTTCAAAACCATTGGATGTAAGAATCATCTTCCTCATTGCTTTTTCCTGCTTTTTACCTCGTTGTCAAGCCACTTCTTCCACAGCGGAAAAACCTTGTCACTCCAAGGAAGCCCAATTTCCTGGATGACCTTGTCCGAGATCTTGTGAAATGCGTCGTTTGAAAGAACATTGAACTCCGCCTCAAGCAGGGATTCGTCTCCGGTCTTCTCTGAAACCTTGACTATCTCTTCCTTTATTTTAGCCCTTAATAAAATATTGTCGTAAATCGCATCCCAATTTCCCGCCCATCCCCTGACGTTGGATGCGATTTCCTTGAGAATTTCAGAATCTCCGTTAATCAAATCATCTGTGGGCTCAAGGGTGTCTGTCTCTACATTGTACCTTAGCAGGTCAACGAATCCCTTTTCAACCAAAGGGTCTTCCTTCCAGTGCTTTCTTACTTCCGTAATCTGAATCATTCTTTTCCAGGAGTGCAACCCGTCGGGAGACTTTATCGGATTAACGACGACTATTATGTCTGTTGCCTTGAAGCTTGTCACGGGAACTTCCAGGTCGTTCACGACCCTGTCAAAAACAGCGTACGGAGAAGCGCCGTGAATCGTTCCGGCAACGACGTTTGCCAATGCACCCACACGCATTGCCTCGTACAAAGCCTTTGCTTCAACACTCCTTACCTCTCCAATTATCAAGCAGCTGTCTCCAAGCCTCAAACTTGTCCTTATTCCGTCGTCTGCAGAAACTTCCGTAGTTGTTTTAAGCAAAGCAGAGCGAACCTTCATCCTCAAAATATCGTAATTCAATTTTCTCATTGAATCTACCGGCAGTTCCAAGGAGTCTTCAATGACAATTGTCCTAAGTTTTGGGATTATTTCAAGCATCAAGCTGCCAAGAAGGGATGTTTTTCCCGAGGACCTTGTTCCCGCGACCAATACAGTCCTGGAACCGTCTATCAAAAAGCTCAGCAGTCCTGCAGCCATGGGATTCATCATCTTGTTTTTTATGAACAACGGAAGAGTCCATGGCTGCTCCCTATGCCTTCTTATTGCATATGCCAATCCATGCGGTGAGAGGGGGTTTTGTATTATGGCTATTCTTGCATTTATGTTTCCTATTTCCAGCTGCGTGTCAAGAATAGGATTTGCCTCGTCCAAAGGCCTTCCCGAAATCAGGCGGAATTTCGCCGCCCAGGAATCCGCGTCTTCCTGGCTTGGAAGGATGTTAGTGACGCATTCGTCATATTCCTGATGCCTGACGAAGATATTGTTCAGCGAAATCGGCGCATTCAATACTATGTCCTGCAGGTTTTTGTCCTGGAGCAAAACCTCTATTATCCCGAACCCGATGGTGTGCCGAACAAGGATGGTTGCGAGCCTGTTCAATTCCTGGTAGGAAACCTTTACGTTTTTTGAATTTGCCAAATCCTGCAATAAATCCCTTGAAATGTTGAAAAAAACCTGCCTTGTTCTCTCGGTGTCTGTGAACTCCTCTGCCTTTGGCTGATGCTCAATAAGCACGTTTCTTGCAAGATTCAGAAGCATGTTGTGAATTTCACTAAGGGAGTTTTCCGGAGGGGTTATGTGATAGAGATATTTTGACTCGTTCCTTACCCTCAATATTGTTACAATGGACTCGTCGTGGCTTCCCGACGCAATTGTGTACTGGTTTATTATGTCGCCATCGTCGGGTAGGTCCCTTACAAGCCTCGTGAAGGTGAAATTAGGGACAATGTCCGGCCTGAAAATTTTTTGGTAGACTTCTCTTGTTCCCGACTGATAATCCCTCAGAAAGGGCATTGCTATCTGGATTATCTTGGTCCTTTCCAGGAGCTTCAAAATCTTGTTCAGTAAAATCACGTAGTTTTTTTGGTCGAGGTCAAATTCAGGGGAAACCTTCTCTAAGATGATGTTGGACTCCACAATGATTTTTTTAAGGTCGTAGTAGGCCGCGATGGGATCCTGCTTCAAAAGGAAAAGAAAGTAAAACACGTCGTTGTATCTTCTGGCAAAAAATTGCTGGTAGTTTGTGATCAGCTTTTCCTGCGAGAGGATTTTTTCCTGCTTGAGAAGGTATATGTAAAGCCCTGCTATTTCCATGAGCATCGATGTCTCGCTAAAGTCGTAGTTGTAGTTTTTCTGCTGCACGAAAACAATTCTCGAGATGTTTGGATTTTCCATCAGCGCCTCAAGCGTCTTTTCCATAACCTGCGGAGAGTCGGAGAGGCTCGGCACAAACGGCGCCCCGAGGTAGTTTATGTACAAAACATCCTCGCCGCCCTCCCTCTGAACCTCGTAGCTGTACAATGGGGATCCTTCTTTAAACTGCATATTATCCTTTTTTGTGCAAAATTCTTGATTTTAGTTTAAATTGCATTTTAACCCCTTTTTGATCAATCATTGATTGTAAGCCGGGTTTAAAATTTTTGCGCGTTAAAGTCTTACAAAAAAACATTTAAACCACGCTGGCATATTCCATTGATGGCTGACGAGCAAACCCAGGAAAGCTACAACCAGGGTTACAACGAGGGTTTTTCAAATCTTCAGCTGAGCGACCTGGAGGAAAAGCACGGCATATTAAGGGATAGGCTTTTGCTCATAGGAAAAAATCTCGTGGAAACGAAGGAAGACACGGGAAGCAAAATACTCGAGATAAAGAAGGACCTTGAGGCGATGAAGCACGACATTGAAAGGATAAAATCCTTTATCGACTCTGTATCGTCGCAGATTGGAAAACTGGCAAAAAAGGAGGATTTGGAAATTTTGGCAAGGCAGCTGAAAATGTTCAGGCCGTTTGCAAAAAATACATAAAAATGGGCGTTTTGGAGGACATAACTAAGATGAGAAAAAGAGGTTTGACAGACAATGACATTGTAAAAAACCTGCAGGACCAGGGAATTTCACCAAAAGCAATAAATGACGCCCTAAATCAGGCCGACATAAAGAAGGCTGTTTCTGAAGAGAACCAAAGTCAGGAGGGGGAATTTCTTCCCTCGCAGTCATCCCAGGAAGGATATGGGGGAGCCCAAGAGGTCTCTGAACAAGAAGAAGGTGCCGATGAAGCCTATTATCCCCGGTCTGAAAGCCAGGGATACGGTGATTACGGGGTGCAGCAGCAACAGGGCTATGATTATTCCCAAAGCCCGGGCGGATTGGACACGGGCACGATAATAGAAATTTCCGAGCAGGTTTTTTTGGAAAAAATACAAAAAATCCAGAATAAAATTGACGAAGTCTCTGAATTCAAGACCATGGCGGAATCAAAATTGGATTTGCTTTCCGAAAGGCTGAAAAAAATTGAAACAACCATGGACAAGCTTCAGTTGGCGATACTTGAAAAAATAGGAAGTTATGGAAGCAACCTGGAAGGCATAAGAAAGGAGATGTCGATGATGCAGGATTCCTTCGGGAAGATTGCCGAATCATCTGCGGGAAAGGCTGAAAAAAAAGCTGTGCCAGAACCTAAGGAATTTAAAAAATCGTCCCAGAAAAAATCCGGAGATGACGACGAAAATGTTTTTTCCAATTTGAGGAAGATATCTAGAAAAAAATAATCAGTTCTCCCACTTCCAAACAGGACCATAATTTTTTCTTTCCTTGGAATTCGCCGTTGCGACTACCGCTATCATGACCGCAATAACGCCCACGACAATCAGTATGTCGCCGAAATTGCTGTAGTAAAAAGACCAAGAGTACCACCAGGAACTTACCTCTGCAGTTGATGCCAATACGATTATTATGATTATCGCGGATATTGCCAAGAGCAGATAGTTCAGCGCCTGGCCTTCCGTATCCCAAAACAACCCTCCTAAAACCATTATCGTTAAGATGAATGCCAGGCCTATTCCAAGCCTTGGGAACAGCTCTGAAAAAAATCTTGGAACAAGGTCAAACTGAAGCGCCATAAGCCCTATGGCAAGCGCGATTATTGCGTTAATGCCCTTATTCTGCTCAAAGATTTTCGTCTTTGTTAAAATTCCGAAAACCAGCGCAAAGATTATGAGAAAAGGCAGCACGTAGTCAAAAAATCCGAGCTGCTGCAGCCTGGACAAAAGATTTCCGAAACTTCCTCCTCCGAAATACCCAAAACCCTGAAGGAAAAGCGTTTCTCCGAGCATGTTTGAATTTATGAAAGCAACTTTAAATATGTTTCTTTGTTTTAAT
>CAYXIC010000003.1:0-20697 GCA_964465625.1 Candidatus Woesearchaeota archaeon | reverse complement strand
AAAGTCAGTCCTTCTTCAGTATGACTGCAAGCGCCGCCGCAACCGCAACAACAAACAAAAGGTTTGTCCAAAAGGTTTTGCTCCAGCTTTGGAAAAACAGAAGGTCTATTACGCCGCTGTCTATTCCTGTCGCCCAAATCAATGCTATTACAACCGCTATGCCGATGCCTATCCACAAAATCCATTTCATCCAGCCCTGAAGCTCAAGCTTTTGTCCTCCCGAGGCAAATCCCCAAAGAAGCATGATTACAAAAACCACGACTAGCGCAACAGAAAGGAACAAAATCAGGTTGTTTATCACGTCTTTCGGATATGCGACGCTGACAACTATCAGTCCTATGATGAAAGAGATAAGCGCGTTTGTCTGCCTTCTGTCCTCCCCGAAAATCTGCGTCTTTTCAAGAATGGCAAAGACTATGAAAAAAACCAGGAAGAAAGGAAATAGGAATTTCGTGAAAATCCAGTTTTGCAGGAAGATTTCATTGGCCATGGTGCTTTTTTAAGTATAAGTCCTGTTTTTAACAGTGAAAAAGTCTATTTAAATATTTTTATACAATACTCAACACAAACAGCAGATGATCCGCGTGTCCAAAAGTTGTTTAAGGCAAAAGGCAATTGATTAACCAAGTTACATGGGCTCTTCAGAAACCTCTGAAGAACTGGACTCGGGATTTGGCAAGGCACCCTTGTTTATTATGAAAACATCGTTTATCGCCGTCACAAACCTGTGGGGAATTATGACGCCTCTTGCCCCAGATATAAGCGAGCTCATGCCTCCGGAAACCCTTATCTTCCATCCGTCAACCTTGTTGCCCTGCACGTTTGCATCCTCAACCTCCCCGAAATAGTCTCCAGAATTTGTAAAAACCTTCAAGCCCACGACCTCTGTCATCTTTTTGATTATCATTGCAGAGATTACCACTGTAATATTTAAATAGTTTTCCATAAAGAAAGATATACTATCCGCTTCTGCGTGTTTTCACAACAAAATTTATAAGAAACTCCAACATTGAAGTGAGATGATAAAAAGGGACGAAATTGTTTCAATACTGATTGTGTCGTTGGTTCTTGCATTTACCTTCAGCATCATAAGCTCTTTCGGAAACATCGCATACGTCTTCCTTTCAGTGTTGGTGATAATCTGTGCTAATACGGTTGCAAAAAAAATAACCGCGTTTTACATGGATTCCGAGATAGAAACCAAGGTTTGGGAAGTGCAAAGGTTCGGCTTCAGGCCTGGAAGGCATTTTGAAAGGCCTTTTCCGGCAGGACTTTTTGTGCCGATAATAGTTGCGGCGATTTCCATCGGCTATTTGAAATGGATGGCTTCAATGACTTTTGACATAAGGGCGAAGGTTTACAGGGCTGCAAAAAGATTTGGCATATACAGCTTCTCCGAAATAACGGAATATCATCTCGCGCTTATAGCCGCTTCCGGAGTGGTCATAAATCTCGTCCTTGCGGCGCTGGGATACCTGGTCGGCTTTGACAACTTCGCAAAATTGAATGTTTACTACGCTTTCTTCAGCATGATTCCCATTTCAGACCTTGACGGAAACAAGATTTTTTTCGGCAGCATAGTGCTTTGGAGCTTTTTGGCCGCGATATGCCTGATAGGGCTGGGCTATGTTTTCCTTGTCGTATAATAATAAAATTATTTAAACAAAGGGCTTCTGAAATTTTAAAATGGACTTTTTACTCGATGTAAGGCCAAGGGACTACCAGGAGGGGATTCTCAAAACATGTTTGGACAAAAACTGCCTCGTTGTTCTTCCGACCGGCTTGGGAAAGACGCTTATTTCATTGATGCTCGCCATTGAAAGGATGAAAAAGTTTCCTGGGGAGAAGGTTCTTTTTCTCGCCCCGACAAAACCCCTTGCGGAGCAGCATTTGGGATATTTCGAAAAACACCTCCCGGAACTGTTTGGAGAGATGAGCCTTTTTACGGGAGAAGTGAGCCCTGAAAAAAGAAAAAAAATGTGGAAATTTTCAGACATTGTCTTTTCAACGCCGCAATGCATTGCAAACGACCTGAAAAACAGGCTTTACGACCTAAGCGGCGTTTGCCTTCTCGTTGAGGATGAGGCCCATAGGTGCTTAAAAAACTACGACTACAATTACGTCGCTTCGGAATACATGAAGCAGTCGCAAAACAAAAGAATTCTCGGGCTGACTGCAAGCCCCGGAAGCGAAAAATCAAGGATAAGGGAAATTTGCAAAAATCTTTCAATAGAGGCTGTTGAATTGAGAACTAGGGAAAGCGACGATGTAAAGGGTTATCTGCAGGATCTTGAATTTGAAAAGGTGTTTGTGGATTTTCCCCAGGATTTTTCAGAGATTAGGGACCTAATCAAAAGAATTTTCAACGATTGCGTTGAAGGGCTAAGGAACAGAAAGCTGCTTTACGGTTTTCCCACAAAAACAGAAATCATAAATTTGCAGAAAAAAATATCGCATTCCGTGTCAATGGGAAACAAAAATTACAACTACCTGATTGGGATGAGCTTGTGCGCGCAGGCCATAAAGCTGCAGCACACGCTTGAGCTTTTGGAAACGCAAACCTTGAAGGGATTCAATGACTACATGAAAGAGCTTATGTCTCAGGCCAGCGCTGGAAAAAGCAAAGGGGTTTTGAAGCTGGTTTCCAGGACAGAGTTCAAGTCTGCCTTCGAGAGGTCAAATTCCATGCTTGCCAATAAGATTGAGCACCCCAAAGTGAAAAATGTTGTCCAAATAGTTGAAAAAGAAATTTCAAAAAATGCTAATGCCAAGATAATAGTGTTTACCCAGTTCAGGGAAACCGCCTCTGCGATCTCAAATGCGCTGAATAACTTAAGCGGAATAAGGTCAAAAATCTTCGTCGGCCAGGCCATAAAAAAAGGCGTTGGCTTGAGCCAAAAAGACCAAAAAAGAATAATCGGGGAATTTGCGTCCGGAGAGACGAACGTTCTTTGCGCAACCTGCATAGGGGAAGAGGGCTTGGACATTCCAGAAGTCAACGCCGTCGTATTCTACGAGCCTGTCGCCTCTGCGATAAGAACAATACAAAGAAGCGGCAGGACCGCGAGACTGAGCAAGGGAAAGATAGTTGTTTTAATGACGAAAAAGACAAGGGATGAGGCTTATTACTACGCCTCGAAAAGAAAGGAAAAAAGGATGCATGAGGCGATCCATTCCATAAAAGGGGATTTTGAGGCTCTTGACAAAAGCACCAATGATAAATTGCAGAAAAGGCTGTCGTGATAAAAAACTAAAATGTCCTTAAAGTCCTACTTAAAAAATCTTGAGAAAAGAAAAATAATATCAAGAAAACCGCACCCTTTAATTCCGTTTATTCTGACAGGGGTTGTTTTGGCGCTATACATTTACTCCATCCCATTAAACAAAAACCTCGCGTTCTTATCATTCATCCTGATGATTTTTGCATTTGTTTTTTCGATTATTCACTATATAATTTTTAAAATACTAAAATCATAAAATGGAAACCAAAAAAATATTCGATATATTCTCAAAGAGTTCCAAGAAGGGCAAAAATGAAGTCAGACAGAAGATTATCGCGGATTATCGCGAAAAAAACTCCCTTGTCGCGTCTGAAATGATCTCTCTCGGGATGGAAGTGGAATTTAGGGAGTTGAAAGTTGCCGATTACCTGATAGGAAGCGTTGCAATTGAAAGAAAAACAGTCGGCGATTTTGTTTCTTCAATGAAAAATAAGAGGTTGACAAGGCAAATGGAGGAAATACAGCAGTACAGGGATAGGCTGTTGATTATCGAGGGGGTTGACGAGCAGGAGCTGTATACGGACTCGGAGGATTTTGCGGGAATGCACCCAAATGCCATAAGGGGATTTTTGCTTTCAATTCTCCTAAAGCACAAGGTCCCCATAATCTTTTCAAAGGACTACGGGGACACTGCTAGGTTCATGAGCGTGCTTGCGAAAAAAAAGTCGGGGGAGATCTCGCTTAACGTGGTGAAAAAAAATCTGAATAAAAAAGAGAGGATGCAGTTCATAGTGGAAGGTTTTCCGGGAATAGGCCCAAAGACGGCGAAAAAATTGCTGAAAAGGTTCAAGAGCATAAAAAAAGTTATAAACGCAGATGCAAAAGACCTAAAGGAGACCATAGGGAAAAGGGCAGAGGTTTTCAAAATGGTTGATGAAAGGTATTAGTTAGAACAATTAAATTTCTCCATAACTTCGTATTCCGGTCCTTTTTCTTTCAAATTAGAGGACATCAGGAAGAATTCGTTAACCATGAATTTTATTTCCGGAATTTTAATTTTTTTGAGTGAGTTGAGAAATTCTCCCATGTCATTCACATTTTTGACGCGCGCTATCGTAATGTGGGACATAAACCTTTTTTCTTTGTCAAAAATTCCTTCAAGAATTTTGTCAACCGCTTTTTGCAGGTCTTCCGCGCCTTTCATGTGAAGCCAAACAATTCCGATGTTTTTTTCTGAAAACACACCCATTGAGTCTATCTCCGCCGTAAATTCCGGGAACTTGATTTTGTTTAAGGTGTCCTTTATCTTAATAATCTTTTCATCGTCAACTTCTCCGAGAAATTTCAACGTAAGGTGCAAATTCTCAAACTCTGTTTTTTTGCCTTTAAATTTCGGAAGAATTTGCTGGATTTTTTTTATTTCGTCTCTGACATTTTTTTGGAGATTTATGGAGATAAAGCACCTCATGGGACTTATTCCGGGACAAGGGTTAGCATGCTGTAATCTTTCCCAATCCTTTTTGCCATTTTTTTAACATCGTCCACTTTCACATTCCTTATGTTCTCTTCAAATTTCAGAACATCCTCTGCGTTGCCAATTATTTCAAAATAAATTAGGCTTGTTAAAGCTATTTGGGAATCGTCGTGGGAAACAAAAAAATTTCCTATTACCTGCTCTTTGACGCCCTCAAGCTCTTCTTCAGTAAGATCTTTCGAGACTTTTTCAAATTCATCTAAGATGATTTTTTCAACTTCCTTGACTTTTTCCTTTGTGGTGCCAACATAAACATAGGTGTAGCTAAAATCCTTCTCCGCAACGGTATTGGAGCTTACAGAATATGCAAGATTTCTTTTTTCCCTGATTTCCAAAAACAGCCTTGAGGAAAGGCCGCCGCCCATAAGGCAGGAAAGAACCTGCGCAGCATGATGGCCCTCTTCGCCGTATTTAGGGGTGTGAAAAGCCATAACCATACTTGCCTGATCCACGCCTTTTTTTGAAATAAGTTGCCTTTCATTTTTTGGCTTTACCAAGACGTTTTTTATTTTAGTTTCCCCCTTGGCAAAGTCTGCCTCAAGAAGATTGCAAACCTTTTCAAAATCAACGTTTCCCACTATTGCGCAAATCATATTTTGGGGCTGATAGATGTTCCTAAACTTACCGACCAAGGTTTTTCTGTCCATTGAAGAAAGGGTTTCTTTTGTGCCTATAAGGTCGGGTCCAAACGGCTCTTCATAGAGGTTTCCCTTTATTTTGTTCATCACAAAGCTTCTCGGGTTGTCATTTCTCATTTTCATCTCCTCAAAAATAACACCCTTCTCCTTTTCAATTTCTTTTGCATCGAAAGACGGATTTTTCATCATTTCGGTAAGCACCTTGAAAATGTCAAAGAAATGCCTTTTTGGAGCCTTAACCCAGAATGCAGTGAGCTGTTCGTCCGTAAATCCGTTCATTACGCCTCCGCGCCTTTCAAATGCCTCCCCTATCTCCTTTGTCCCTGCATTTTTGTTCCCCTTGTAAAGCATGTGCTCTATAAAATGAGATATTCCTTTTTCGTTGATGCTTTCATTTATCCCGCCGAATCTTACTGCATAAGCCAATGCAAAAACATTTGAGTCTCTTTCTTCATAGACAACGGTCATGCCGTTCTTGAGAATTTTTCTCTTTATTTTCGGGTTCATGAGGATTTTAAATTAAAAGGCATTATAAAGATTTCCCGGTGTTAAAAACAATGTACCTTTCTCCGTTCAATTCAAAATCGTCAAGAATTTCAAAGTTTTCCCTTATAAAATTCAAAATCCAGTTCCTGTTGACAGAGAACTTTTTTCTTTTTCCCATGCTCATGGTTGCGAAGCTCACCGCAATCCTCTCACACAGAGGAGATATGCATCTGATCAGTTCCTTGGAATGGTTTCTTTTTGCGGTTTCCAAGGAGTCTATGGTTTTTAATAAAAGGGCTATTCTTGGAGGGGGCTGGCTTTCTACCAATTCTTTTACCTTGTCAATTTCCAAAAGGCTCAGATGAACCGCTTTTCCGCTTATCCTGTTTTTTCCAAAAAAATAGTTCACAGAGTCCACGAGTTGGCCTATGGCCTCAACTGCGATGAATTTTGGGCTTTTGAGTCCCGCTTCCTTAAAAAAGCCGTAGCTAAACCCGTTCACACCCGAGCCAAGGTCGATAATGCTGCACTTCCTTATTCCGTGAAAAATCCTTCCGTAGACCTCCTTGTAATGGGGAAATCTTTCCTTTGTTGACTTGTGCTTCATCAGGTGCCATTCCGCGGACTTTTCCTTTTTCGGGCTTAACAGTTTTCTGCTGGAAAAGCTGGAAAAAATATCCCTGAGAAAGTTCCTTGTAAGCTTTATTTTTTGAAATTCTGCATTTCTCGGCTTGTCAAATTTTTCAAGCGCGAGTTCCACGTCCCTTAAAGGCAATTGGGAGAATTCCTTTTTCTGCATTATCTTCTTTATAATCTCATATTTGGGCGTTTCATCCATCATATTTTTAAGTCGGGCGGGTTTAAAACCTGTATGGCATCGACAAACCAGTCTCCGCAATATCAGAAGGCTGAGGCAAGGTTTCTTTCCGCAATCAAGGATGAGGACAGGCTTTTCTATCTTGAGGAAATGATTCGCGAATGCCCGAAGCACAAGTCTGCGGAAAAGATGCTTGCCCAGCTCAGAATACGGCGCAAAAAGCTGATGGAAAAAATGGAAAGAAACAGGAAGGTCGGCAAGGGCAGAAGCGGAAAGAAGGGGATAAAAAAAGAGGATATGCAGGCGGTTATTGTCGGATTTTCAAACTCGGGAAAATCCACGCTGTTGTCTTTGCTGACAAACACCAGTCCTTCAATAGGCCTCCAGAGGTTCACAACAAAAGAGCCTTTGGTGGGAATGATGCCCTATTCGGGAATTGGCGTGCAGATAATAGAAATTCCTCCTGTCGAATCGGAATATTTTGACAAAAGTGTGACAAACAATGCGGACACTATTTTGATCCTCGTAAATGAATTTGGGCAAATAAGGGAGTTAATCGATATGGTTCAGCGCGCCAAGGGGAGAAAAATAATTGTCTTCAACGACTTTCACAATCTGGACGAAAATGAAAAAAGAAAGGTTTCATCAAGGTTGCAGAGCCAAAAGCACGACTTTGTTTTGATTTCGACCTTGGGAAAATATGGAATCGACGCCCTAAGGGAAAAAATTTTCAAAAGTTTCGGAAAAATAAGGGTCTTCACCAAAGAGCCTAAAAAGGAAAAATCGGGAAAACCCGTAATCCTGGACGAGAATTCCGCAGTAAGGGATGTTGCCGAAAAAATACTCCATGGATTTTCGGAAAAAGTGAGGGAAGCAAGAATATGGGGCCCTAGCAGCAAATTTTCCGGACAGGTTGTGGGACTAAGCCACAAGTTGAAGGACATGGACATCGTGGAGTTTAAAACAAGATAAAATTTTTAGGACATCAGCCTTTCCAGTTCCTGAAGCATTCTTTTCGGGCCCCTTTTTGCAAAGTGTTCCCTTGCCGGCTTCAGAATTTCTGTTAACGAATCCGAAACAGCGTTTTTAAGGTCAGACGGGTGCAACTTTCCCTCTGAATAGTCTTTCTTCAGCTCTTCAATTGAATGGTAAATTTTGTTTCCCCCGAATTTTTTGTCCCTCTTAATTTCAATTTTATTTTTTATTGGAAAGATGAGCTTTTCGGACCAATCAATCATCGGATTAAAGAAAGTTTCCCTTTCCGGGCAGAAGGACTTGTTTATCTTTCTCCTAATTTCCTCCGGAGAGTCGTGGACAAAAATGCACGTGTCCGGCTTTGACTTGCTCATTTTCATGGACGAAAAAACGTCCTGAAGATCTTCTTTCCTTATCGGCCATTTTTCCGGCTTTCCCAGCCCGAGAATTAGCGGATGATGAAGGGCCATGGGCTTTATTTGCTTCCCGTTCCTGTTGAGAATCGGCGAAAATGAAATTTTGTTTGCGACCTCCCTTGCAACAACGTGCGCCTTTCTTTGGTCCATTCCCGCATGAGCGAGGTTTATGTGCTGGACAAAAATGTCCGCAACCTGCATTGGCGGATAAAGCAACTTTGCAAAATCAACGCTGTCCCCTTCCTTCCTGCCAAGAATGGTTATGCTTCTTTGTATCCTTGACAGGGAAATGTTCTTGCTTACCTCGACAAATGTTGCCCAATAAAGGTCGTTGTTGTGGTACAGCTTGCTTCCAAGGACAAAATCAAGCTTTCTTGGGTTTCCCCCAAGGCACAAAAGACTTGCCTTCATCCCTTCCTTGAAGTATCCCACGGCAATTTTTTTTATAATTTCGGGGTTTCCCCCAAGCTTGTCGTTAATCCAGGAGTGCCAGTCGGCAAGAAAGATTTTGCAGTCCGCCCCTGCATCAATAAGGTCTTTAATTTTCAGCATGGACATCAATCCTGTCCCGAGATGAATTTTTCCGGAAATTTCAAAACCGATATAGTGGCGAATGGTTTCGTTGTTTTTTAAAAGTTCGGCAAGGTCTTCCTCGCCTATCAGTTCCGACGTGTTTCTTTTTATCAGCTCGATCTTCTCTTTGGGAGTAAGCTTGTTGAAAAAATTCAGCTTTGGTCTTAAATTGTCCAGCATGCTATGGAAAAAAATCTGCAATTATTAAATGTTTTTATCTTGATAAAAGGCCGCCGCAGAATTCTTTGCCGAACATATATTCACAAAACTCTTTTCCTGGTGAAACAGAGATTTCCTTTTCGTCAAAATCACTTATTGTTGCCCCGGTGGTTCCTGAGTCTGTGCCTGAAGTGCCTGTACCGGTTTCTGTTGTTGCTTCTGGAGAGGAAGTTTCAGAACCAGAAATGGCTGAGCTTTCTTCTGTTGTCTGTCCTTCTGTAGATGTGGACGGTTCAGGGGATTGGGGAAACAAGCATGTGCTTCCATCCCAACTGCCTCCCGCCTGTGCGCATGACTCATCCGGAGATGCTCCTGAAAAGCCCTCTGAAGAAGAGGCAAAGTCGTTTCTAAACTCTTCATTAAACTGGCTATCGTCAAACTCCTGGAAATGGCATTGACAGTTCCCGTTCGAAAAGTCCCATGCTCCTCCTTTGCTTAAACAGCTTTCCGCGCATTGCCTTTCCGCTTCCTTAGTCTCTCTGAATCTCTCGTCAAAATTTTGCGTTTGCCCTATTGCACCGTCATAGCACTTCAATCTTTCTTCGGGATTTTGAATTGCCCTGCAGTTAACCCCAAAACCCCCCTCATGACCCCTGTTGGGCCCGCTCCTGTCCAATCCCCTCATAATCTCTTCGCATTTTCTTGGGTCATTTCTATTCTCCCCTGTTAAACCGGCGTCAATGCATTCCTGCGGTGCGTTGATTTTGAACATAAGCTTGCCGCACTCTTTATGGTCCCTTATTCCTTGGTCAATGCATTCCTGCGGTGCGTTCTGCTCAAACATTATTTTTTCGCAGATTTCTCTTGCCTCTCTTTCATTTTGCACATTGGCATCTAAAAGCTCCTGCCTGCATTCCTCAGGAGCGTGTGTCTGAATCATGATTCTTGAGCAATCGCGGGGATTTGTCACCCCTGCTTCCCTGCATTCTTTTGGCATATGGAGTTCAAATTGAGCTCCGGAAATGTCCCTTTCCATCCTGTCAAAAACGCTTTGAAGGTGTTCTGGAAGCTCGGGCATTTCCAAATTGTCAAGCTTTTCGCAGGCCGCTTCGTTACCGTCAATGTCGCACGCGACCGCCAAGGGCGCCGCAATTGAGCAAGTGTTTGCAAATTCCGTGAAAGGTATCTCACTGCATCTGCACTGCTGCCCGGAAGTCCTAAAGCACTCGGACATTATCTCGCCAAATTTTTCAGCCTCTGCCCTTTGTTCAGAAGTTAAGTCTTTATCAAGATTTTTTTGCCATTCAGGGGCGTCGTCCTGCGTTTTGCAGACTCTGGAATACTCCAAGGGGTCTATCCTTGACAGGCTCTCGCAAAGCTCTTTTATTTTTGCGGCAATTTCAACAGAAGTCAAAATAGTGTCTTCTTTTTCATTTACAAAATCCACAAACTCTGCTCTTTCTTCTTCTGAAAGTTCTGCTTCCAATTCTTCAAGTGTTGATTTTATCGCGGCTGCGCTCCTCTTTGCCTCTTCACTCATTTCAGGGGAGATTTCTTTCTCTAATTTTTCAGCCTGTTCCTTGTAACCCTCCAGTGCAATCCTGGCAGCCTCAAAATTTCCGGAGAGGATCATCTCTCTTATTTCGGCGATTCTTTCTTCCTTGACTTTTAAATCGTCTCCAAATCTATCAAAGAATTTATCAAGAAAATAAAGCGCGCTTTCCGGAGTGGTTCCCGCGCTTGCTTCAAGGGCGAAATTTTCCTCTGAATTTTCTTGCGCGACAATCCCGTAAAGGGAAAAAACCAGCATAAAGGAGAATATGAATAGGATTAATAGTCCTCTTTTATCCATTGGTTATTGAACGAAAAAATATTTATAAATTTATCCCATCAGGTTTCCGCTTCAATTTTTTTCTTCAGCGCATTTATATGGGCCTCGTTTGAGTTCAGGTACGACAAAAACGCTGGCCACATTATTGGATTTGACCAGCCTATTCCCTTGATCCAGATTTCCGCAAGATTTTGGGTTTTCTCCATAAGCACAACATGCTCCTTCAGTCCTGCCCAGTCCTCTGAATTTACATACATGAATGCGGTAAAGCTTTGCAGCTGCAGCGATTCTTCAAATATAAAGCATGTGAAGCCGACCAAGCCTGCATAGGCTATAAAGATTGACAAAACCCACAGGACTTTTTTTAGCCTGCCTGTCTCTGGAATTTCCTGCATAAGGATTGCAAGATGTGATTGTTAAAAAATATTTGTTTTTTAGTTATTTAAAATAAATAAGATAGATTTGGTACAGTCCAAGAATTAAAACAAATACTAAAGAGGTTATTGCAAAAATCCCCCAAATCAAGTCAGATGGATTGTTGAAAAATCTGGCAATAGGTAAAAAAACAATAAACATAGAGATGAGCACCAATAAAAAAGAGATTATTATCCTTAAGATAGATGGTAAAAACTCTCCTAGACCCGGAAAGTAATTTATACAAAAGAAAATAAGAACCATTAACAAAAAAGAGTATATCCACCAGGATTTTTTAAACTTCATCTTGAAAAAAATATGTTCAATAAGAGAATTCCATTTTTTAACAAAATTTGCTAGAGCCATTTTGAAATGGTTTCCTGTTTCTCGGCTTCCTTGCCGAAAATGCTCTCTATGTATCTCTTGATGAGTTCAAGATTTTGAATCATGTACTTTGAAGGCTGGTATTTCTCCGCAAGCGCGATCGCAGGCTCAAGGTACTTTCTAATGCCTCCCTCGTTTACAGTGAATATGATCTTTCCTCCGCAGGCAGGGCATTTGCCGCTCAACGGCGGCCTCCTTATTGATTCGTTGCACTCCACGCACCTGAATTGCTGGGTCGAAAATCTCCTCAGATTACCCCTCAGGTCTTTTATGAAATGCTTGTCTATCACCAGTCTCGCGGTGTCCGCGGTGTCAACTGCGCGTATTTTTTCGACAAGGGCCATCTGGTGGTCAAGCTTCTCCTGCATTGTTGCAAGGGATTTGTATGAAGAATAAAGCACCCCGTCATTTAAATCGTCGGTGTTGTGCGTAAAACCCATGTTGATAAAAGGGTCTTTGCCTTCCTTCAGCGCTGCTTTTACGTTGTGGATTTTTACCTGCGAAGGATGCTTTTCCTGTTCCGCAAGCGTATAAAGTTCCAGGGGATATTTGCTTGTGAGCTCAAAATCCAATATCTGGTCGTCCACCTCGCCCGCGTCTATTTTTGCGTTTAAAACAAGCGGCGCATCCTGGGTTCCTCCCCGGTGCTGCGGAAGAAATGCCCGTGAAAAATTCAAAAGGACATCAGAAAGCACCATCACCGCCGCCTCGTCTCCGTCGCAGTCCCTTCTTATGGCGGCGTGCATATAGGGACTTGCGAAAAGCCCCTGTGTGTTTGAAAATCCGACTATCCTGCAGACAACTCCTGCACAGTTGTGGGGAGCCATGCAAACTCCAAATTGCCCTATAAGGTCGTTTCTTTTTTTAACGTTGTATATAGGATTTAAGCCGTAGAAATTTACAAGAAGGGAATCTATAAAATTGCAGACTCTGATGAAAGTTTCATCGGCGCCCTCGTCCACGGATTCGGAAGAACACGGAAGGATTATGTCGTGGGGCTTTAGCTCAACGAGCTGGTTGCTGTCTGTTAATTCATTTCCGTAGATGTCCTTGTCATAGCCAAGCTGTTTTAGCCTTTCAACCTCCACAAAAACTTCTTTTGGCTTGAAGGCGATTAAAGGGAGTTCTGTTGCATCCACCCTTACAGTGCCGTCCTTGTTCACCTGAAGCCCGTGCATGGCCCTCAGAACGCCTTTTGAGAGATGCTCTATGCTGTGCTCCGAGGATGACGTTCCTCTAACTCCCTTGATTAGAACAGGCGAGTCTTCTTTCCTTATCTTTAGAAGGTCAAGGGATTTTTGAAGATATTTGTTTATGTCTATTTCCTGAAATGAATATTGGACGGATTTTTCATGCTTTGTGCATTTTTCAAGAGAATTTTTCTTGCATTCAAAGCAGTAAAACATTCTCTGTGCTTTTAGGTCGCAGTTTTCGCACACAGAATATATCGTTCTTTTGTTGCATTTGCCGCAATAAAAGGTGGGGAATTGGCTTTTTATTCTCCCGACTTCGCACGCCGCGTTAACGCTTCTAAGCCTTCCGCCCTCCGAGCCGACGGGAAACAAAACATTCGGGCTTCCCGTAAGCTTTCTCAATTTTGCCTTTTCGGGCCTGCCCATTCTTGCGCCGATGAAGCTTCCGGCCTTGTCCTTGATTTTGAATTTTGACAGCGAGTTTGCGACGCCGAGGATGTCGTCGCTGTTCTCTAGCCCCAATTCTTTAATTTTCTCGGTTGTGTTGCGAATTTCTTCGTCAAGGTTTGCCTTGCCGTTCAAGCCTTTGAAGTCAATTCCGAGGTTCGCGAAGAGGGCCTTGCTGTTTTTTTCCGAGATAACGACATTCTCAATTACAACATCGTGCTCTATCCCCAATAGCTCCAAAGCCCTTTTTCCATTGGAGAATTTTTCCTGCTCCGCCTTCGCGTATGGAAGGATTATTTTTCCCTCTGCCCTTGACACGCCAATCCAGGAAAGAAGGCTGGCAAACTGCTCTCTTGATATTTGGCTCCAGTAAAAAATGTATTTCGGGTAAAGAGGGATTTTCAGTTCGGAGCTTATTTCAACCGCATCCTCAAAGGAAACGTCCTTGTGATTGATTTTTGCTTCGGGATTTTTTTCCCTCATTTCCAAATCCCACCATTCCTCCACATATCCCGGCTTTATCAAAAGGTGGTTCCTGTTGCTTAAATCGCTGAAGGGAAAAAGAATGTCGCCAAGATAGATTATCTCCTCTACGTCGGGATATATTCTTTTTGCTTCCTCGAAAGTGTTTATCTTCCTTACGCTTCCGCTGAAAAGCTTTACTATAGGACCCTCTATCTCGTCGCAAACAGTGACTGCGCAGCCTTTTGTGGGCTTTTCTATTTTCAGCTGCGTCCCTGTAGCAATGAAGGAGTCTGTTATTGCCATCGTGGCTGGATTTAAAGACGCTGCACTGAATCCGCTTATCCTTCCCCTCCCGTATCTGAATCGGAAAGCCCCTGGCCTTGAAGGGTGGCCGAAGACAGGCCTGCCTGCAACAAGGTCATTGAGGTAAGTGGGGGAAGAGTCTGTTTTTCCCTTGTCTCTTTTTTCGTGCAGCTTTACGTAATCCTTGACAAAGTCCCAGTCCCTTAGGCCAAACCCCTTCGTCCTTAGGTAAGAAATGTATCTGTTGATTTTTGACGCCTTCTGCGCCAGGCCTTCCGCTATCGTGAGACACAAACCGCCCCTTATGAAGTTGGTTTCCACTCGTTCAAGGTTCTTGTAGTTTGAAACCTCCACTTTTGTCGACGGTTCTCCTGTCACCTGTATGGGGATATTTTCTGCAAGAAACTTTGTTTCCTCCTCTGTGGGGTAGTATTGGAGATTGGTAATCCTTTCGTGATAGTCTATCACTTCCGCGACAACCCTTTTTACTTCCTCTTCCGTGGGAAGGTATTTCGAGTAACCAAACACTTCCCTAAGATGGTCTATTATCACGAGTGAAAATGCAGCTCCAGTGCCCCCGGCGCTTCTTATCGGTCCCGAGTAGTATGCGGAAAGGTACTTCTCTCCCGTAACTGTCTTTACCTCCTTTACTTCTGTCAGGCCTTCTATCGGCGACGAAACGACTCCTAGGGTAATATATGCAAACGCTATTCTTGCCCCTGCATTAATCGCCTCTATTTGGCTTGAGAATTTGCAAAATTTTTCCCTTGCGACTTCTTCCGCGATATGGAGGCAGATTGCAGTATCGAGCTTTCCGTATTCCTTCTCCAAAAAAGCGATTCTTTCGGTTATTCCGGAGTCTTTCATCTGAGGGTATATTGTGGAAATCAGCCCCACCACTTTTTCGGCAAGGCTTCTCGCCAAAGGAATTTCGACGCTGTCCGATGGGTCGTATCCTTTTGACCTTGCCTCTTCCGCCACTTTGTAGAATTTTCTTACCTGCTTTTCGATTTCCCGGAAATATTCTTTTGTGTTCATTTTTTATTTGTAGGTTTGGGACAGGTTTTTTACGGAATTTCCGGAGAGTATTTTCGGGTCCACATATCTTGCCTTGCCTTTTGAAAATATTCTTTCCGCGGGTTTGTTTTTCTTGAGGCTTTCCAAGTCTCTTAGCATCGACTCGTCGCCTTTTGCCTTGATGATTTCAATTACGTGTTTGTCGTCCTGCAGCAGGTCTTTCATGCCGATTATTTTTTTTGAGAGCGCTTTTTTCAGGATGTTCGCCAAAACTTCATACCTTGCCTTTGACCTTGGGCTGTTCCAGTTAAACTTGTTAAACCTCTGATAGTAACTTGCGAAAAGCCTTGCTGCATTTTCAGAATTGAGGACTATCTCCCATTCATGATTAACCAGCGAGCAAAGAATCATGTCTGAGTCTTCCTTTTTTCGCATCAGGACAATCTCCCTGAGCGTGTAGTCAACCCTGTCCGCGCACAGTTTGGGGTGCTCCCTTTCAAGCAGCGGAAAATTTTTAAGATTTGAAATTTCCTTGTGATCAAGGCCGTATTTTTCCAGGATCGCAGGAATTTTTGAGTTTTCTATGAATCTTGAATGATTGCTGTCCTGAAAGTCTCCCTTAGAGGGATCCCCCATTACCCAGTCAATCGTATGCGAAAATGCGGTGTGCGAAACATCGTGCAAAAGCCCGGCAACCTGTTCCTTTAACCCTGCATGTAGTCTTCTCAACAAAATCATCACGCCCACGGAATGCTCGAATCTTGAGAAGCATGGCATGTGATAGTATTCTTCTGGAATTCCGAATTGGGAGATTCCCTTAAGCCTTTGGACTTCCCCTGAATTTACGAGTTCTATGAGAACCGGCTCGCTAATTTCCTCCTTTCCGTAAACCGCGTCATTTATTATCATTTTTCCCGTCGTAAAAATCAAGTATTTTTGTTTCCCTTGTTTTGAGGTTGAACACGGGAACCTTGCAGTAGTCCGACTCAAAACCCATTTTTTCCTGATAGGGCATGAGGAGTTCCCAGCAGCCGTTTGATATTACAAGTATGTTGTTGTGATAGGAAATTGCGTTTTTGTGAGTATGTCCCGAGACGAAAATGTCAGGGGCGTTTTTTATGAACAAAAGGTCTTCTTCAGAGGGGGAGTGCTGGACAGAGATATGCGTCGGGGCAAGGTGCCTGTTTTTTAGCAAATAGGCCATCACCTTGTCCGGGTGGCGATGGGCGTCTTCGGAAATCAGGCCAGGAATGTTATTGGCGTAGTAAGGATAGGAAAATCCGTGGTACATCAGCACATTAAACCCGGAGAATTTTTTTGTGGATCCGACGTTGATTACAGACGGGTTTGACGCAAACGTCAGGTTTTTGAGGTTGTAAAGCGCCCAGGCGTATTTTTCGTCGAGAACCGGCTGGGGCTCCATGAGTCTTACGCAATCGTGGTTTCCGGGAATCAAAATTATCTTTATATCGCTCCTTATTTTCCCGAGAAGCTCCGCGACCTTTGAGTATTGGCCTTCAATGTCCCTTATAGCTAGTTCCTTTTCCTGGCCTGGATACACCCCTACGCCGGCAACAACGTCGCCGACTATGAAGAGGTATTTTATCTTTTCAGACTCCCTCTGATTTCCCTCTTTTCCGTTTAGGTAATCCACAAACTTCAGAAAATTCCTCTCCAAAAAGTTTTTGCTTCCGACATGCACGTCGCTGATGAATGCCGCCGCCTCGTCGACGTGGGATTTTTTCCTCTCCAGAATAACAGTATCGGGAAAAACAATGTCCCTCGCGAACATTATCTCCCTGCTGCCCGAACCCTTAAAGCCAAGAACAGAATCCAGGGAAATGTTTTCCGCCGCCTTGTAAAGCAACTGGTTATTTTTGGCCACGATAATTTTTATTTTCGATGTGGGGTCCTCTGCTTCCAGGAGGATGTTTTTGTTTTTGGTGACGCTTTTTTTGTAGACCATGCCCACGATGGAAAATTTTTTGTTGGTCCCGTAAATCTTGCTTATTGACACGAGGTTTTCAAGTTTGGGGTTGTTCTCCAGTAATTTTTTGGCCTCTGAAAATCTGTTCCTGTAGTAGTTGTTAAAGTCGGCGACTTCCAGCTTTTTCTTTAGGGGAATGTGGGAGGAAATTATTTTTATCCTGGATTTGGCATCTTCATTTGGTTCGCTGCCGGTTGCGGAACTTTCAGACACTTCCTCTCTCGATATCTCTATGCTCAGTCCCAGCTTTATCCTGAGCTTCTCCAGTTTTTTTTGGCTTTCCTTTGGAAGCGAAAGCAAAACCTCGCTTACCTTGTCCTTGTTTTCGTCGAAAACGCTTCTGGTGATGATTCTTTGCCGCGTCTGTTCCCCGACCCTCTCAAGGATGGTCTTGAATGAATTTGCGTCCAAGCCCTCCTCTAGAAGGTTAAAAACGTCCCTGTCTATCAAAATCCCCTTCTCCAGGCAGAAACCGAGTATCTCGCTTTTGTCCATTTTATATATAGTTGAAAGATTCCTCAATTATTTCCTTTACCTTGTCCGTAATGTTTTTTGTGATTGCCAGTTTTATTTCCCTTGTTCTCCCCCCTCTGCCTTTGGAGATGACGTTGACGTTTATGATTCCAAGCATGTCAAATTCCTGTATCATGTCGCTCACCCTTCTTTGCGTCAGGACCTCTGCCTTTTTCCTGGCGCAAAGGTCTTTGTAAAAGTTGTAAACCTCTCCGGTAAACAAAGGAGATTCCCTTCCTGTGTTTTTTTGCATGAGATTTTTTTGGGGAGAGGAAGATCTTTCAGAAAGCTTGATTATAGAGTAAAGCAGAATTTGGAATTGCTTTGGCTCTGCCCTGACTATGTCCAGTATCTTGTCTTTCTCTATCTTGTCATTTGCCTCGTCTATGTCCTTTAGGGAGATTTTTTTTGACCCTTTTCTTTCCGCGAGCTCGCCGGCAACCCTCAGCAGATCAAGCGCTCTTCTCGCGTCCCCATGGGACCTGGCTGCATAGGCCGCGCATTTTTCTATGACGCCGTTGTCGACAACCCCTGTCTTGAATACCTCTTTCGCCCTGCTTTTCAGGATGTCCTTCAGCTGGAGGGCGTTATAGGGCTGAAAAATGACCTCTTCCTCTGAAAGGGAGCTTTTGACTCTCGCGTCGATATTGTCCAAAAAGGTGAGGTTGTTGCTTATTCCGACAATGCATAACTGGGATTTGGCAAGCTCTGAATTTATCCTCGTGAGGTTGTACAGAAAACCGTCGGATATTTTCCTGACGGTGTGGTCTATTTCGTCCAAAATTAAAACAACCAGCTGTTTTTTCCTGTCTATGACCTCTATGAATTTATTGTAGACTGTTTCTGTCGGGAGGCCTGTTGCGGGAACCTCGTCGCCGAGCTTTTTCACCAGCTCTGCCAAAATCCTGTATTCTGTGTCTGAAACCTTTTTCATCTTGCAGTTGAGATAGACTATGGTGAGCTCAAAATCCGAATTGTCCTTTGCCCTTTTTAACAGGTGTTCTTTTATATGGAGAACGGAAAGCGTTTTTCCCGTCCCTGTTTTTCCGTACAAAAAAAGGTTGCTTGGCTTCTCCCCCCTTAGAACGGGCGCAAGAATTGACGCGATTTCCTTTATTTGCCCGTCGCGATAAAGGATTTCTTTTGGCTGGTGGTTTATTTGCAGGAGCGATTTGTCCTTGAAGATTGCGTTTCTGTCAAAGGACTCGAAAATTTTGTCAAGTTCTGTCTTCATCGTGGGCCACACCTTTATTTCCTGTGGAATCTTAAAAAATAAAGAGATGTATGTCGGTGAAAAGGATAGAGGTATATAAAAGATTATAACTACTGGGAAAGAAAAACACCTTTATTTCAAGTGGAAACTGGTTTTTGGGGCAATAATGCCGACACATGGTTTTTACCCGTCCATTGATATTTGTACCTGCTTCAAAAATCCCTGTGTTTTTTATTTTTTCTTTCTGGGGCTTTCATTTCCGGGATTTTCATACATTTTTCTGAGATGTTCGCCAATTTCGTCACTCAAATCATTTAATATAACATAAGACGCGTGGTTTTCTCCATTTTTCCTGCACAGTATATAATGTTGCTCTAAGAAACCAAGTTTTTTTCTGGCCATTTTTGTTTAGCCCTTTGTTAATTTTATGATTGTTATATATAATATATAATATAAATTTTTTTAATAATAATATATAATCTAAAAATTCACATTTTCTTTTTAAAGGTTTCCATTGGAAACTGCAGGGAGAGAGCGGAATATTTGGTAAAGGGATATATCTAAAAATTCACAGAAAAGTTTATATAATTTCCATATCTGGGTTTGCCATGGCCGACAGAAATCCGCTTGGATCCATATTGGGCAAGATGATAGTAACCAAAGAAGGCAAAAGGCTTGGGTTTGTTAAAGACCTTACCTTTGAGACCAATTCAGGGGAAATCATAAACATAGTGGTCAAGGATTCAACACCCTACACAAAAAACCTAAACCTGGAAAAAATGGCCTCAAGCGAGATACTGATACCCTATAACTCCGTTATAGCAATAGGCGACTTCCTTGTTGTTTCTGAAGAAGACCTGATTTGAATGTTTGGAACTCATAGAAAAAAATTACGAAACATTTCAATCCTGCAAATATGTGGTTAAACCGCTTATTTTTGGGCATAGAAATATTTAAAAGTGTTTTTAATCAATGCTTAACATGTCCGACATAAAAGTGATAGGGTTTAGCTTTAGCAAGATATTCGTCGAGAAGATATCCTCCGAGTTTAAGGACCTGAAGATAGACCGGAACATCAAGATAGAAAGCGTGGAAAAGATAAAGCCGCAGGCGCTGCAAATAAAGGAGGACCTTCTGGAAATAAAATTCAAGTACGGAATTTCCTACGATCCCAATGTCGCAAAATTCGAGTTTTCCGGAAACCTTCTTGTGACCGCGGACCAAAAAGTCGCAAAAGAGTTCCTTAGCGAATGGAAGGAGAAGAAGTTTCCCGAAAGGCACAAGATAGTTCTTTTTAACATAATCATGAGGAAATCGGACATAAAGGCCATGGAAATTGAGGATGAAATGGGACTTCCCCTTCATGTCGCGCTGCCCTTGATAAGGGAAAAGAAAGATTAGTTATTTCCTGTTTTTTTTAGTATTTTAGTATTTTTTCAGGTCTGGCAATGCCCCTCTAAGATTCCAAGATTAGTTAAAATAATGGCGTTTTCTACTACATTTAAAAATTCCCCTTCATATGGTTCTTGAAAATAAAACAAATGCGATTAAGATGAGAATCTCTGAAAAAAAAAGGGAAAAAATTTTTGAGCAGATAATTTCTTTGCTGTACTCCCGCTATCCCTCACCCCTTTTCACCTCGCACATAGCCTTGGAAATCGCAAGGGACGAGGAGTTTGTGGGCAAGCTCATGTTTGACCTGAAAGGCAAGGGCATTGCCGTGGAAATAAGAAAAAACTCAAAGGGAGTTGAGTATGTGAGAAGAAAGCGATGGACATTAAGCGACAAGGCCCACCAGAAATATTCCCAAATGTCATCATAATCACACAAATCCTTTAATACCCCTTCTTTGTTAGCAACAATCATAGAAGAAGATGGACGAAGAAAAAATAAGAAATTCCTTCTTGAACATAAGAAACGACATGAGTCTTCTCCGGGAAGAAATTTTGGCACTAAGAAACGATTTTTCATCCCTTTTGAAAGGGTTTTCCTCGATTCTTGACGAGAAAATCAAGGAAAAGAACTCGGCAAAGATTCAAGGATTTCAGACAAATGTCGGACAAAATCCAGCAGATAATTCTTCCTTTGAGCCTTTAAAAGCCCAAAATTCA
>CAYXIC010000002.1:20611-31876 GCA_964465625.1 Candidatus Woesearchaeota archaeon | reverse complement strand
GCCTGTTTCTCAGACTCTATCTTTTTCCTCACGGAAAAGCTCTCGCCGTTTTTCTCGGAAGCAAGTATTATCTCCTCCGCCAGGCTTTGGGTTATGTTTTTCTTTTTCCCGAAGGCTTTTTCAGAAGCTCCATGGACAATGTGCCTTATCGCAACGTTCACCCTTCTCAATGGCGAGACGTCAACAGACTGAGGGTATCTTGCGCCGCCGTACTCTATGACTGTTGTCTCGTCCCTTGGAGCGGCGTTCTCAACAGCCTTGACAAAAACCTGGACAGGATTCTGCTTTGTCCTTTCGCCTATGATTTTGAACGCGTCAAGGACTATTCTTGCGTTTTTAGAGTATTTGCCGGTGCTTCTTCCCAGCATTATCTTGTGCTTTTTTCCACGATGCCCGGCGACAGCGAGCCTGTTTATCAGCCTTTCAACAATGTTCACTTTTGTCTGCCCCATTTTCTGGACGTTTCTTCCGTGGCTCTTGAGAATAAGCTTTGGAGTTAAGTTTATCATCGGCTTCAGTCCGGGATCTTTCACGCTTATTTCACCCATTTCGTAAAGGTCGAATATTTTTTGATCCATTTTATGTTCTTAAAACCTCTTCATTAATTCTGACACATATGTCTTCTATTCCTTCCATTTTTACACTTTTCACCCTTATGCCTGTTAATTTTGATTCAGGATAAAATCTTGATGCTCCATTGTCAGCCATTACATCAATCCCTTTACTATCTTCTCCTGATATCTCTTCAAGAATTTTGTTGATTATTTCCCCTTCGTATAAAAAAGAAATTCTACTGCCTAAAGAATATTTTTCAGGCATTTTGATATCTCCTCGCCAACCCATATTCAGGGTCAACAAAAATTAAAGCCCCTCCAAATCCTTCGGGATTAAAAGGGTATACTATATTCCTTATAGAAGATATAGGGATTCTAGTGTCATCAACATATAACTGCCCCCCATTCCCACTTGTCCGATAAGATAATTTACCTTTTCCAACTTCACTGCCGCCCCCCATCTCAAAAACACTTCCTCTTTTTCCGTCTATTTTTTTTAATAATTGACTGAACTTTTTACTTCTAGCCATTTTATCTTCTACCCTTTCGGCATGTTTTTGCCAAAAAACTGATGCGGGTCAGATTTATTTTCGTTATCATCTTCTACCCTTCTCTATCTTGCCCTGCCACAATAAGTGAAGGGGTTGGTCGTTTACTTTTATCACCTTAAACCTAACGCCGGGAATGTCTCCCTTGCTTCTTCCCTGCTTTCCTCCAATCCTCTCTATCATTACCTCGTCGTGCTCGTCAATGAACCTCTGCGCCAAATTGCCGGGAATGAACGCAGTGACCTGCTTTCCGTTTTTCTTCAGCTGGACCTTGCAGCATTTTCTCATCGCTGAGTTCGGCTGCTTCGCCTCTTTCTGGACTTTTTGAAGCACAATTCCCTTCGCCTGATTCGCTCCCTCAAGGGGGTCTGACTTTGCATAAAGATTAAGGGTCTTGGTCTTGTACTTGTGCTCTCTCCATCGGAACTTCTTCCTGTTCTTCGTGTGCTTCATTGCGTTCTTCAATCCCATGAATAGTACCTGACGGGATTTATTTATAAATCTAACCCCCACGCGCTTATGCGAAAAAATTTAAAGCGGGAAAAACATTTAACATACAAGGTGAAAATGAGAGTATATGTGGTTTTCCTGCTTTTGCTGTCCGGATTTGTTGCCCTCGCAAATGCAGACATAGTCTCGTTCAACGCAGGAGGGGATGAAAACCTCATAATCAACTCAGACCCCTACCTAGAGGGTGTTTTTTCCAAGCCCGCCCTGTGCGGAAACAGCGTTGTCGAAGTGTATGAAGGATGCGACGACGGAAACACAAACAGTGGGGACGGCTGCTCTGATGTTTGTGCTGTCGAACCTGCAACAGAATCTGCTCCAAGCGCCGGTGGCAGCGCAGGAGGATCGGGAAGCGTTGCGGGAACCGCTGTAAATGCCTTGGATTTGATAGTGATTCCCCAGGAAGTCAGCGCAACCGTAATCCAAGGAGTTGAGGAAACGAGGGAATTAACCTTGAGAAATGCCGGAGCATCAACTCTTGTGTTCCTGCTTTCTGTTACAGGAGACGTGAGAGATGCATTGTCATTAAGCGAGGAAAGGTTTGTCATAAGCCAAAACGGCGTGAAGACAATATTGCTCACAATCAAGACAGACAGCAGGGAGCTGGTTACAGGGAGAATTCTGATAACCTACTCCGAATTCGTCAGGGCGGTTCCAGTAATAATAGGAACAAAGACGGAAAACTTTCTTTTTGACACTTCCGTATTCCTTAGCGACGAATTCAGGAAAATCCGGACAGGAGGCAATGTTGTCGCGCAGTTTAACCTGAAGGAGATAAACACCGATGAAAAAGTGGACGTTGTTGCAAGGTATGTCATAAAGGACTTTGAAGGAAACAAGTATTACGACGACAGCGAAACTTACTTTGTGCAGATTGAAAAAGAGTACACCAAGGAGTTTCCCACCCAAGAACTTTCGGAGGGAAAATATGTCTTGGGATTTGAGGTTTCATACCCCGGAGCTTTCGCGGTTTCCTCTGCAACCTTTGACGTTGAAAGCCCTGAAATAAAGATAGGGTACAAGATAATCTCGGGAATAATAATCGGAATTGTCATAATTCTTGTCCTGATATGGATAATAAAAAGAAGAAGCGGGGGCGCCGCTTCCTCGACAAGGGATGAATATGACAGTAAGATTTAAATGCGGAAAGTCTTTTTTATGGAAATGACAAAGAGAGGCGTTTTGGCAATTGTCCTCATAGTTTTACTTGGAATCCTTGTGCATTCGCAGTCAATAGACACAAAAAGCGTTCTTCTCAAATTCTCCCTGAACAAAGGGGAATCCCTTGCAAAAAACATAACTGTCTCAAGCCCTTCGGGAGGCGTGGTGGAACTTGATATTGAGGGAATAAGCGGGGGCGTTACTCTTAGTGAAGATGGGCTTATTTTTGACGTCGGCGAGAAGAAAAACATAGTCGTTTTTTTCAACTCAAGCTCTGTTCCTGAGGGGGCATATGTTGGCAACATAAAACTTTCCAGCGATGAAAGCGAAAAAAGAATCCCTATAATCTTTGAAGTTGAGTCAAAGGATGTTTTTTTTGACGGCAACCTTGAGATTCCCGCAAGATATTCAAACATACTTCCCGGAGAGCAAATGACCGTTCAGCTGGATGTTTTTGACCTTCTCTCTGGAGGCGGAACTTCAAAGGGCCTTGGCTCGTCCTCGGTTGATGTGGAGTACAGCGTCCATGACATTTATGGCAGCACAATTTTGTCTGAAAAGGAGAATTTTGTCGTGGACAAAAAAGTCACCGTCTCAAAAACAATGTCCTTTCCGAAAGACATGAAAGAGGGGCAGTATGTTTTCAGCGCCGTAGTCAATTACAAGTCTTCTGTCGGCGTCGCAACAGACCTCTTCACCGTCTCCAAGAAAAGGCCGGGAAGCATATTTTCCGTAAGCGGCGGGTTTTCGGATTCCCTGGTGATACTTATTTTCTTCGGCTTCTTCTTCCTGGTGCTGATACTGTTCTTCGTCTACATAATACACGACCGAGACAGAATGGTTCTTGAGCTGAGAAAGTACAACGCCCAAGAGCTTGAGATAGGAAGGTCTTTGATGAGAGAGCAGGAAAAACTGGCAAAAAGCCAGGGAAAGGACCAAAATAAAATAAAAAGCGAGATACAGGACAAGATAAGGAAGATAAAGAAAAAACAGAGTGAAAGGGTTGAGGAGTTCAAAAATCTCCACAAAAAGGGCAATGTCAAGGAGATGAGGAAAAAGCTTGATGAATGGAAGAAAAGAGGGTATAACACGACGCTGATGGAATACAAACTCAAGGGGCTGACAGAAGGACAGATGAGGGAAATACTGGACAGGTGGAAAAGGGAGTACAGGCATTAATCGGGAAGAAGATATAAAAATTACAGATCTATAATATAAAAATGGGGGAAAAAGATAGCGTAAAGAGGGAATTTGAGGAATTTGCCGGGAAAATAGCAAGGCTTGAGTCCTTAAAGCACGAGCTTGATGCAATGGACACAAAAGGATATGAAAAAGAGGCAAGCATCATAAAATCCAAGCTGAAGGACGTCAACGCGATACAGGATATTGAAAGGGGAATCGCCTCGCTAAAAGTGAAGATAGAGCAAAAAATCCCCGGAGGGGGAGTTGACAGTAAAATAGGCTCTTTGGTTGACGACAGATATAACGAGTTTGTCACGGGGATAAAAAATGAACTGAGCGAAAGGCTCAGAAAAAAGGAAGAATCTGTCGATAAAAGGCTAAAATCCAACATTGAAAGGCAAAGAAGGGATTTTGAGGATAAGTACAAAAAACTTAATGAGGAGTTCCACGAGAAGTACAGGAAGAAGGTAAGCGAGGAATTGCAGAGTCAGGTTAAGGAAAGGTTTGACGGGCTTTTAAGGAACAAACTTGAAGCAGAGAGGAAAAAAATCACAGAGGCGCTGATAGAAGAGTACACAAAAAAAATCCACAGCGACAAGGAAAAACTCATGAGCAGCTTCCAGAAAGAGTACGGTGCCTTAAAGGAAAGAGGCAAGAAGGTTAGGGAAGAGGGCGAGAAATTGAGAAAGTACAGGGAAAGCATTGACAGCGAGGTTAACAGAAAGGTCTCTGAAAAAGTGGAGGACGTGAAAAACAAAATGCATCGGGCACTGTCGTCAAAGTCAGAGGAGATCAGGAAGAAGAGCACCGAGGAACTTGCAAGGAAGGAGGCGGAGCTCAGAAAAGTTCTCGAAAAGGAGTACAGGGAAAAGATGAAAAGAGAGACAGAGGTCAAGGAAAAGCAGCTTGAGAAAAAGAAGAAGGAAATGGAAAGGCAAATCATGCAGCACGCAAAGGAGATTTTTGGATAATTTTTGAGTGATTTTTATTGATGTTTCTGTGAAAAAGTCCGTAGATAAAGAATATGTTAAAATTTTTATGATGGTTATTGCCAATGCCGAAAAGAGTCACGAACGTGTTTTGTGATGTAATAATAAGTTAAAAAGCCTGCAAAGGCGATAATTTATAAGCTCAAAACATGAAATTTTTCCATGAATATCAAAGATAAGATTTTGACTTATGCTGCAATATCCTTAATACTAATCGGAATCGTGATGCTTTTAAGCCCTAATCCTTTTATCGGCGCTGTAGGAAGCGTTGGAAATGAGCAGCAATACATTTACACGTACACGAAAGCGGTTTGCGACGAGTCAAACTATTGCGAGGATTACCACATTGAATGCCAAAAGGACAAACTGGTTAAAATGACTCCTACCGGATTCAGTGTGAAAATGCCTTCGGCTTGGGTGGATCCTAGGGATAAAGAGTCTGTTGAGAGGATGTGTTAGATAATTTTAAATAATTCTGAATGAAAGTAAAGCAATGCTAATAGGACTTGTCGGGAAACCAAGTGTTGGGAAAAGCACTTTTTTCAAGGCTGCGACGCTTGCAGAGGTGGAAATATCGCAGAGGCCTTTTACAACAATAAGGCCCAATAACGGCGTTGGTTACGTGAAAATAGACTGCATTGACTCTGAATTCAAGGTCCAATGCACGCCAAAGCACGGATTTTGCATAAATGGAAACAGGTTCGTGCCAGTGGAATTAATGGATGTTGCAGGACTTGTTCAGGGGGCGAGCGAGGGCAGGGGTTTGGGAAACAAGTTTCTAGACGATTTGAGGGAAGCGGACGCGTTCATACATATTGTTGACATTTCCGGAACAACAGACTCGGAGGGAAAAATCCTCCCCTATGGAAAAATCCATGACCCTTTGGAAGATGCAAGATTCCTTGAAGACGAATTGAACAAATGGTACCACGGGATTTTCATGAAGGCATGGAAAAGCTTCTCAAAAAGCGCAGAAGTCGGTTCAAAGGGAAGTTTCTCGAAGCTGGTTGCAAAGCAGTTCTCGGGACTGAAAATAAATGAAGACAACGTAAAGGATGTTTTAAGCAAAAATTCTTTTAGGGAAAATCCAAGCACTTGGACAAATGAGGACCTTATGAGGTTTTCCTCTCAACTGAGGGTGATAAGCAAGCCGATGATAATTGCCGCGAACAAGGCAGACATGGAAAAAAGCGAGGAAAATCTGGTAAATCTGAAGAAGAATTTTCCAAATGCGATCATTGTTCCCTGCTCTGCTGACTCGGAACTTGCACTAAGAGAGGCGGCAAGAAAAAACCTTATTGACTACATTCCCGGAGAAAGAGACTTTAAGGTAAAATCAGACCTGACGGAAAATCAAAAAAAAGCTCTGGATACAATAAGGAAAAACGTCTTGGAGAAATTTGAATTCGGTACCGGAGTTCAAGAAGTGTTAAACAAGGCTGTTTTTGAGCTCCTTAAGTATGTGGCTATTTTTCCTGCGGGTTCGAAGAAACTGGTTGACAGCAAGGGCAACGTTCTTCCAGACTGTTTTCTCCTTCCATCGGGAAGCACTGCGCTGGACTTCGCGTATTTTCTCCATACCGACTTTGGAAAAAACTTCGTCAAGGCGATAGATGCCAGGACAAAGAGGGCATTGGGCAAGGACCACAAGCTGAAAAACCGCGATGCTCTTGAAATTGTAACAAAATAGAACTAGTAAAAACTTATAAATTACGCGTCTTATTTTTATTGTAAAATGAAAAAGAGCGCGTTTGTAAGAAATCTCTCAAAAAAAATCGTAAAAGAATTGAAGCCCTATTGCAGAAGAATAAGCATTGCCGGCAGCTTAAGGCGTGGTGAAAAGAGCGTTCACGACATTGACATCGTTCTCATTCCAAAAAACAGGGAAAGGCTTGAGGAATTCATGAAAACCAAAGGTAGGTTTTTGCAGGGCGGCGAACGCGAGTCAACCTGGTCTGCAAGCGGTGTAAAAGTGGAGCTTTATTACACAAACGAGGAAGAATGGGGCGCTGCGCTTCTTGCATATTCAAGCAAAAGAGGAGCTGGAATTGGCTTGAGAATAATCGCAAGATTCAAAGGGTTTAAATTAAATCAGCACGGGTTGTTCAAGAGAAAAACAGGATTGAGGGTTGCGGGCAGAACAGAGCAGGAAGTTTATCGCGCTCTTGGCAGAAAATACAAAAGTCCTAAAAACAGATGAAAGTTAAAGTGAAGGTTCACGCAAATTCCTCACAAGAGAAGGTTTTAAGGATAAGCGACGATATTTACGAGGTTTGGACCATGGAAAAGCCTGTTGAAGGAAGGGCAAACGCAAGGTTGATAAAAATTTTGAAAAAACATTTCGGGAAGGATGTTGAATTAGTCTCGGGACACAAGGGAAGAAATAAAATTGTTGAGGTTTTGGAATGAGAATACCTGTTGTAGACAAAAATGACGAGATTATTAAAGTAAAGGACAGAAATGAGATTGATTATGAAAAGGATACCTACAGGGTTTCAGCATTGTGGATAACCAATAGCCGCGGAGAGATACTTTTGGCAAGAAGAGCCTTTACAAAAAAACAAAATCCAGGAAGATGGGGACCGGCTGTGGCTGGAACTCTTGAGGATGGGGAAACCTATAAGGGCAACATAATCAAAGAAGCTAAAGAGGAGTTGGGTTTAAAAAATATCAAGCCTAAAAAAGCGGCAAAAGAATTAATAAATGGAAAGTACAGATTTTTTGTACAGTGGTTCCATCTAAAAACAGATAAAGGGGTGGAGGACTTCAAATATGATAAAAAAGAGGTTGCGGAAGTAAAGTGGTTTACAAAAGGAGAAATTTTGGACCTGATAAATAAAAAACCTAATGACATTATTGAGGAAGAAATGAAAATGTGGATAGAAAAGTTTTAAAATGAAATACGAATACGCCCCTGATCTGCAGGAAACGGCGGAGGAGATTTCCAAGCTGTTGTTTCCACATGTGATAATGGAAAGGGTAAAATGCTTCAGGTCTTACGGTTCGGCAGGTAGGAACACTGTTGCAAGATGCCACACCGTCGGGAAGCTGATTCAAAAGGCCTTGGGAATAAAGGCCCATTACGTGCTTGAGTTCATCTCTGAAAAATTTGACAGGCAGACAGAGGGCGAAAAGATAAAGGTCATAATCCATGAACTGATGCACATTCCAAAGACATTCGGCGGAGGGTTCAAGCACCACGACTACGTCTGCGACAAGAACATAAATCTATTCTACAAAAAATACGAAAGCGCTAAAGGAAAAAAATTTGAGACCCCATGGTTTTAGTAAGGTACAAAGGAAAAGGTATAGAGATACCTTCAAGAAAAGTTTCCTTGCTTAGCACGGGGCTCATGTTCAGGACAAAAAATACCGGGAACATTGTCTTCGAGAACCTCAATGGAAGGGACTTTGCATTGACTTCGTGGTTTGTCTTCTTCCCTTTTTTGGTGCTGTGGCTTGACAAGAGGAAAAAAGTTGTTGATTTTAAGGTTGTAAATCCCTTTGAGATGAGCATAAGGTCAGTAAAGGGGACGGATTGCATAGTGGAAATCCCCGTAAACAGGAGGAACAAAAAAATAGTCGGGTTTTTCGTCGGCAAAGAAAAGTTTAAAAACAAAAGATGGCTTGGTAAGCCATAAAGATAAAAGGAGGTAATATGGGAAAAGTAATTGTTAAGCACGCTGTCAAGAGAAAAAAGGGATATCTTTATTATGTTGACGGCAAGGGCAATGTCTGCGAGGCCAAGATGGCCCGAGGCGGAAAGAGAAAGAAGAAAAGGAGATAGGTCCTTTAAGCTTTTTTATTTTTTTAATTAATTTTATATACTTATTGCATGTTTTTGTCCCATGGCATTGGTCTTGGGAATAGAATCAACAGCGCACACCTTTGGGATAGGCGTTGTAAAAAATGGAAAGGTGCTTGCAAACGTTCGCGATTCCTACACTACAGAGCATGGGGGGATAATCCCTACAGAAGCCGCAAGGCATCACGAAAAGGTTTGCAATGATGTTTGCTTAAATGCCATCAAAAATTCAGAAATGAAAGAAAAAGACATCGATGCTGTTGCTTTTTCGCAAGGTCCTGGACTAAGCCCTTGTTTGCTTGTGGGAATAAAGTTTGCAAAAGAGCTTGCAAAAAAATTAAGTATTCCTTTAGTTCCCGTAAACCACTGCGTTGCGCATCTGGAAATAGGAAATTCTCTTGAAAAAAAACCAAGGGATCCGGTGATGCTTTACACATCGGGAGCAAACACGCAAGTCATATCCTATGCTTCTGGAAAGTACAGGGTTTTTGGGGAAACCCTTGACATAGGCGTTGGAAATTTCATCGACAATTTTGCAAGGTTCATTGGAATGGGCTTTCCTGGCGGGCCAAAGATTGAAGAACTGGCAAAACAAGGGAAAAATTACATTGAACTGCCGTACAAGGTGAAGGGTATGGACATCTCGCTCTCCGGAATTCTCACCAATCTAAAGCAAAAAGTTGAGGGCAAAAAGTTCAGAGAGGAAGATCTTGCCTATTCAATGCAGGAAACTGTTTTCGCAATGCTTGTCGAGGTAAGCGAGCGAGCGCTTGCGCATCTTAACAAAAAAGACATGCTTCTTGGCGGCGGCGTGGGATGCAACGCAAGGTTAAGGGAAATGTGCAAGATCATGTGCAAAGAAAGAAATGCAAGGTTTTTTGTTCCTGAAAAACCGCTTCTCGTTGACAATGGCGCAATGATAGCCTTCCTTGGAGAGAGAATGTTCAATGCAGGAATAAAATTCTCAGGCAAAAAAGCCATGGAACTTGACATAAAGCCGCGTCAGCGTACCGACGATGTTGAAGTGACTTGGAGATGACTTTTGCCCAATTGCTTTTTTGATAAGATTTATTTTTAGCTAATTGGATGCGGCAATGCCTGCAAATAAAATTATGCTGTTAAGTCCGCTAAAATAAAAGCTTGCCTGAAGTATAATATTCCTTGTAAGATATCATAATGATTTTGAAAGACCGTCAAATCCCGAGAAGCCTAAAACCCAAAGGTGTCAAGTAGGCAAATAAAATTCCTCCCGTGACGTTTCCAAGCACAAGGGGTAAGAGCATTTTTTTGTAGGGATAACCTATGATGCCAAGAAGGAAGGTCATTACGTCATTTGGCAAAAATGCCAAAACAGAATAAAAATATATGAAAAGGGTTGTGAATATCTTGGGGGATTTTTGGAGAAACGCGCTTATTTTTGTGAGTTTTTGGCTGACATTCCTCGAGGATATTTCTTTTCCTTTTGAGCCAAGATAAAAGTAAATGCTATCGCCTATCGAAACCCCCACGCCGCCAAGCACGCCTAAAAGCACAGGGTTTAATCCTGCAACCGAAAGAACAGAAAGAGAGATGTAATAGGAAGAGGCTGTTATCAATGAAGAACCCCCTACTGTAGCTATAAGGAAAAACACGAGGTAACTGTTGTTTGCCCCTATATTGGACACTATTTGGGTGGGCGTAAAGTAATGCAGAAGGATCAGCCACACCGTCAGCACCCACAAGAATACCAGAAACGTCAAATAGGCCTTGAGTCTTCTTTTCATTTTGAATTGTCGGCAGCGATGTATAAAAACCTATTGAACAAGAAAACTTTATAAACGAACTTTCTGCTTAATACTTATCCGATGAACGAATCTTCGCGAGGAGTGTTTTCTCCGAGGATTTTTTGAAATTGGAAATAAAAAGGCAAAATGGATGTTTACAATCTGATAGAAAGGGCGAGAAGGACCGGAAAGATAGAGAAGGGAACAAACGAGGTCACAAAATCAATTGAAAGGGGAACCGCAAAATTTGTCGCTTACGCTAGGGACGTTGAGCCAAAGGAAATTGTCCAGCACCTAAGCGTTTTGTGCAGGGAGAAAAAAATTCCGTGCGAGGAAGTTGACAGCAAGCAAAAACTCGGCATGGCCGCGGACCTTCCTGTGCCGGCGTCGTCAATCGCGATAATAGAGCCAGGGGAAACCGCGCAGGAAATTGCTTCCATGAAGGTGAAATAAGATGGCAAAGCAGCAAAAAGTCAGGGAAAAGTCCCAGCAGCAAAGCACAAAGGGAAGCGAAAAAATAACAGATGGCGAGGCTGTTCCTGCTCTTGTCGAGGAAATTCTTGGAAGAACAGGTTTTAGAGGCGAGATTACCCAGGTCAGGTGTTTGGTTCAGGAAGGAAGGGACAAGGGCCGCGTAATGAGGAGAAACGTCAAGGGGCCGATAAAAATTGGAGATTTGCTCATGCTCAGGGAAACAGAGATAGAGGCGAGAAAGATAAAATCAAAGGTCACGAAAGGGGCTTACACTTAAGATGG
>CAYXIC010000002.1:14193-20511 GCA_964465625.1 Candidatus Woesearchaeota archaeon | reverse complement strand
AAAATGCCTAAATGCATTTACTGCGGAAAAGATTACCAGTTTCCAAGAGGGCTCACGGTTTTCACGAACAAGGGAAACATAAACTACCTCTGTTCTTCAAAGTGCAGGAAGAACATGGCCATGAAGCGCAGAAAGGTAAGGTGGCTGACCAAGAAGAGGAAAGTAAGTGGTAAGTGAATGAATTTGTTTATCACAATCCTTATAAATTAAATCTTTTCTAATAATTCATGACAGTGGTATTTGAGCCAAGTGACGGATTTGACAAAGTTAATTATTTTTACAGAACGCTCGCTTCAAAAATGTTAATAGGCAAGGAATTTGGCTCCCTGGAAGAGGCGTTGAAACAAACAACGAATGTCAGAGGAAAAGATGTGCCCTTGTCAAGATATTTCGAGTTCGACAAAAGAGGTATTGCTCCGGGAGGTTTTCCGCTCGTGGTTTCAAAAATAGGCATAGTGGGAATTTCAACAGATGAAGACGGCACAATACTTCACAACACGCCCGGAATCAATGTCAGAATATTAACCGCAAGATACTCTCCTTAAAAAAGAGATTTAAACCAAATTTCATCCTTTTAACCCCTAAAAACCCTTAATTTAAGGGGCAAGGTTTTTAAAGATTGTTTCATTTTTCATTTTGGAAAGCGTTTCTCGACGAGAAAAACTAAAATACAATATTTTACCGACGATAAAATGACCTCAAAGACAGCATATACTGCAGAGTCAATAAAGGTACTTGAAGGCCTTGAAGCGGTGAGAAAAAGGCCGGGAATGTACATAGGCTCTACCGGAAAGGAAGGCTTGCACCATTTGGTTTACGAGGTTGTTGACAATAGCGTGGACGAGGCCCTTGTCGGGTTCTGCAAAAAAATAAACGTTTTTATAAAAAAAGACGGCTCTGTGAGGGTTGAGGACGACGGCAGGGGAATTCCTGTTGACATGCATCCCCAGTACAAGGTGCCTGCCGCTGAATTGGCGTTGACAAAGCTTCATGCTGGCGGGAAGTTTGACAAGAAAACATACATGATTTCAGGCGGCCTTCACGGAGTGGGGATTAGCGTTGTAAATGCGCTTTCGGAAAAGCTGGTTCTTGAGGTAAAAAGGGACGGAAATGTTTACACGCAGGAATACTCCAGAGGGTTTGCAAAGACAAAATTGAAAATAACTGGAAAAACAGATAAAAACGACACGGGAACAACAGTCACATTCTGGCCTGACAAGGAGATATTCTCAACAGTCAACTTTGACTTCGGTTTTTTGGAAACAAGGCTGAGGGAGATAGCGTTTCTAAACGCAGGATTGAAAATATACCTTGAGGACGAAATAAAGGACAAGAAAGAGGAGTTTTTTTACTCCGGCGGATTGATAGAATTCATAAAGTGGATAAACAAGTCGAAAGAAGTTCTGCACAAGCCGATTTACTTCAAGAGGGAAATAAAAGACACCTTGATAGAGGTTGCCATCCAGTACAATGACTCTTACAGGGAGAATATTTTCGGTTTCATAAACACCATCAACACCGTGGAAGGGGGGACGCACGTTTCCGGTTTTAAAACAGCAATGACAAGGGTCATCAACGACTATGCAAAAAAATCCGGCGCGCTGAAGAACGGCAAGGAAGAGGCATTGACAGGAGACGACACAAGGGAAGGGCTTACTGCAATATTGAACCTGAAAATTCCGGAGCCGCAGTTTGAAGGGCAAACAAAGACAAAGCTCGGGAATTCAGAGATAAAGGGCTTTGTCGATTCAGTTGTCACCTCATCGTTAAGCGAGTTTTTCGAGGAAAACCCGACAATCGCCAGGAAAATAATCTCGAAGATTCTAGAGGCTGCAAAGGCGAGGCTTGCGGCAAAGAAAGCCAAGGAGCTCGTAAGAAGGAAAGGCGCTTTTTCCATGTCAGGGCTTCCGGGAAAGCTCGCGGATTGCTCCAAGAAAAACTCAAACGACACGGAGATATACATAGTCGAGGGCGAATCCGCGGGAGGTAGCGCAAAGCAGGCGAGGAACAAGGAGTCCCAGGCAGTTTTGCCGATGAAGGGGAAAATATTGAACGTTGAAAAGTCCAGCCCGTCAAAGACATTGTCAAGCGAAGAAATTGTAAATCTCATAACCGCTATTGGGACAGGCATTGGGGAGGGATTTGACATTGAAAAATTAAGGTACAGCAAGATAGTGATAATGACTGACGCGGATGTCGACGGGGAGCACATCAAAACGCTTCTTTTGACATTTTTCTTCAGGTTCATGCCAAGGCTTATAGAAAACGGAAATGTCTTCATTGCCCTTCCGCCGCTGTACAGGATAAGGAAAGGCCAAAAGGACATTTACGTTTACTCCGACGAAGAGCTGAAAAAGTCCCTGGAAAGGCTCGGAACAGGCAGTGGAAACGTGACCAGATTCAAGGGACTCGGGGAAATGTCCTCAAGCCAGCTCTGGGAGACGACGATGAACCCTAGGACGAGAAAGATAAAAAAGGTATTCATTGAAGACGCAGTGGAAGCGGATCATGTGTTCAGCATGCTTATGGGAACAGACGTTTCCTCAAGAAAGGTGTTCATATCTGAAAATGCGAAGGAGGCAAATCTTGACATATGACGGCGGGATTTATTTGCCGAACTGGCTTAAACTTTCACAAAAATTAAACAAATCAAAACGAACGTTAAAATATGCGAAAAAAATCAGAAAAGTTTAGTGATAAAAAACCTGCATTGGCAATAGCAGTCATAGTCATTCTCTTTGTGGGAGTTCCTTTTGCGCTTGAATACCAAAAGGCAAAGGAAAAATCCCAAAATGATTATTACGAGAACTGGCTTCCGGACAACTGCAATTGTCTTGAGAGAAACAGAAGCATATGTTCAAACAGCACTTTTGTTGTTGAGGGAAACTTTTGCGTCAACAAGGAATTGAAACTGTACACGAGCGTAGTGAGGTCCTGCTCGCAGTATAATTGTTCTGATGAAATGTACAGCTTCGATTTGGAAAAGCGGAGATGGGGGCAAAATGAATTTAAATGAAGTAGTGAGGGGTGTTGTAAGGGTAGACAAACCTTTGTGGGGTTGGGAAGAAATAATTGTTAATAACGGATTATATTGCGGAAAAAGGCTGAACATAAAGGAGGGGCACCGATTAAGCCTTCAATATCACAAAAGGAAGCATGAAACGCATTATGTTGAAAGTGGCCTGATATTGTTCGAAAAAGGGGAAGATGGAATGGCGGGATCTTCAAGTGACAGAATCGAAAGTTTTGTGGTTAAGGAAGGGGATGTAATAGAAATTCCCCCGTGTACAGTCCATAGATGTGGGAGCCTAAGAGGGAGATCTGTTATAGTCGAGTTTTCAACCCGCCACGAGGATTCAGACACCTACAGGCTTGAGGAAACAATTAAAGGAGAAACAAATTTGATTCCAGAATATTTAATGAGGCAGCATGGACAATAAAACAAAGGTTAAATTTTGCCCGAAATGCGGAAACACGGATTTGGTAATGGCTGCGGGAGGGGTAATGGGAATACTTAGGTGCAAAAAATGCAATTACTCCGGAAGCGTTTTTCCCGAGAAGGAAATTAAACAAAACAAAAAGACAGGATAAAATGGCAAAAAAATCAAAGCTAAAAACACCCGATTGGATACTTCAGGGCTATGATTCAGAGGAGGAATACAACAAGAAAAAAGGAATAAAAGCCAAAAAGGCCGGGATGGGAAAAATCTTCAAGATCAGGCTTTGCCCGAAATGCGGAAATGACAGGGTCAACGTCCTTCTTACTGGCGAGGAGGGCAAAAACAGCGGAGAATGGGAATGCAAAAAGTGCAAGTGGCAGGGAAGAAGCGTGAAGGAAAAGAGTCTTTCCGAGAATGAGTTCATGAAATATCTTGACGAAAGGGGTGAGCCTGTAAATTAGGAAAAAATAACATGGAAGAAAACAAAATTGCTGGTAAAAATGAGGTTAAGTTAGTGGGTGTTGGTAATAAAAAATGCATGTGCAAGAACTGCATATGTGGAAAATCTAAATTAAACGAAAATAAAGATAAAAATGCCTGACGAAAAAAAACCGGAAGAGGACAGCAAGGGAATCGTGCCTGCAGAAATCTCCGAGGAGATGAAGAAGGCATATCTTGACTATGCGATGTCTGTAATTGTCTCAAGGGCAATTCCCGCAATTGAGGACGGATTGAAGCCTGTCCAAAGGCGTATCTTGTATTCCATGCACTTAATGGGAATAAAGCCCGATTCGCAAACCAAAAAATCCGCAAGGATTGTTGGAGACGTGATAGGTAAATTTCATCCCCACGGAGACATCGCTGTTTATGACGCCCTTGTGAGGATGGCGCAGGATTTCTCCCTTAGGTATCCGCTGATTTTCGGGCAGGGAAATTTTGGATCAATTGACGGCGACCCTCCCGCCGCTTACCGTTATACAGAGGCGAAACTTTCTGAAATTTCCTCTGAACTGCTAGAGGACATAGACAAGGAAACAGTCAACTTTGTAACCAATTTTGACAATTCGCTAAAGGAGCCCACGCTGCTTCCGGGAAAATTGCCTTCTTTGTTGTTGAACGGGGCGACGGGAATCGCGGTTGGAATGGCCACGAACATACCGCCGCACAACATCACGGAGATATGCGACGCCATAACAAGCTACATAAAAAATCCCAAGACAACTGTTGAGGAGATGTGCAAGATAGTCCAGGGCCCTGATTTTCCAACAGGGGGAACAGTGTCGGGAGACATGCTTGAATTGTACAAGACAGGAAGGGGGCAGTTGATTGTAAGGGGAAAGGTGACAACGGAAACTGCAAAGAACAAAGAACTTGTTATCATAACAGAAATTCCCTACATGCTCAACAAAACCTCACTGATAGAGCAGATAGCAAAGTTTGTCCAGGACAAGAAAATAAAGGACATCTCTGATTTGAGGGACGAAAGCTCAAAGGGAAAGATAAGGATTGTTCTTGAGCTGAGGAAAGGCGCGAATTCAAGGTTTGTGATCAATTCGCTTCACAAATACACAAGGCTTCAGGACAGTTTCAACGTCAACTGCCTTGCGCTTGTGAACGGACAGCCGAGGGTTCTTGGCCTAATGGACATGCTTGACGAGTATGTAAAGTACAGAAAATCAATAGTCACAAACAGGACAAAGCATGAACTGAAAAAAGCCAAGGAAAGGCAGGAGATTGTCCTCGGGCTGCTCATAGCGCTGAAGAGCATTGACGAGGTAATATCTGTGATAAAGAAATCAAAAGGCGCTGCAGATGCCCTTGAAAGCCTGATGAGGAAATTCAGCCTCAGCAAAGTTCAGGGAAAGGCTGTCTTGGACACAAAGCTTCAGCAGTTAACCTCTTTGGAGCAGGAAAAGCTAAAGAAAGAGTCTTCCGAATTGAAAGAAAGCATATCCGAATTCGAGAGGGTTCTCGGGAACGTTTCAGAGGTCTTGAAAATAATTTCCAAAGAGGTGTCTGAAATAAAAAGAAAATACGGAGACGGCAGGAGAACACAGATATTGCAGAGAATAAGCGAGATTTCCGAGAAAGACCTCGTGCAGAAAAAAGAAGTTGTCGTGACGATAACGGAAAAGGGATACACTAAGAGAATGGATGTAAAGACCTACAAGGAGCAAAAAAGAGGAGGAAAAGGCGTGATAGGAAGCAATCTCACGACAGGGGATTTTGTCAGCAAGATGATAACGTGCTCCACGCACGATTACCTTCTTTTTTTCACTACTAGAGGAAGGGTTTTGTGGCTGAAGGCCTATGAGATTCCGGAATCGGAAAGGTACAGCAAGGGAAAAGCGATAATCAACCTTCTCAACCTGAGCAACGAGAGTGTCACAAGCGTAATCCCCATAAAAAATTTTGATGATAATTTGTTCATGGCAACAAAAAAAGGCGTTGTCAAGAAAATATCACTGAATAATTTCTCAAGACCAAGGGCTGCGGGTGTGAGGGCGATAAACCTTCCTTTGGACAGCTCTGATTCCTTGATTGACGTCCAGGCTGTGAAAAAATCCCAGGAAGTCCTTCTCGCCACAAGAAACGGCCAGGCCATAAGGTTCAACAGCGATGACGTGAGGGAGATGGGAAGGTCAAGCTACGGCGTTACCGGAATAAAATTAAGCCAAGGCGACGAGGTTGTCAGCTTGGAAATTCTCGACACTGTCGCGGTTTTGACTATAACAAAGAAGGGATTCGGAAAAAGGACAAACGTAAGCGACTACAGGAAAACAGCCCGAGGAGGCAAGGGCGTGATTAACTTGAGAAAAACAGAAAAAACAGGCGAGATAATAACAACCGTGTCTGTTAATGACAACGACAGCATAAT
>CAYXIC010000002.1:0-14093 GCA_964465625.1 Candidatus Woesearchaeota archaeon | reverse complement strand
CCTCGCTTATCTTTTTGTATTCCTCAAGCGTAATCTGCCTCTCGGGCGGCTTGTTCCCCCACGCAGGGCATATGGCCTTGTACTCGCACCAGTTGCACAGCGGCGATTTTGTCGGCGGAAATTCCTTTGTGCCCTCTATTTCCTTTATCAGATTAAGGGTTTCTTTCTTCAGCTGCTTAAGCTGCTCGTCGGTTCTTTTTGAATGTATTTTTCTGTTGAAGGAAAGGTAATGCCAGACAAGAATTATCTTTTTTTCCTCGCCGAACGTCTCCTTTATCGCCAGGGAATAAAGCGCCAATTGCCTGTCCTTTTCTATGTCCTCCCTCTTTGGCATGGAATTTGAGGTCTTGTAGTCGTGAATCTCATATTCTTCTGTTTCCAAATTGTAAACAAGCCTGTCTATAAACCCCCTTATCTTGTACTTTCCCGAGTCGTCCAAATTCACAAGTATTTCCTTTTCAACCGCAATGGTGTTGTCGTCAAACGGTTTGTGCTCAATGTAGTAATTGACAATGAACTGGATTCCCTTGTTGAAATAATGCTCCGGCGTGAGGTTTTTTCTTGCTATGGGAATTCCTTCCTCAAAATCCTCTCGCCAATTCTCCGTGTAATTTTTTACTACCTCATCGATGCTTGGAATTCTCTTGTACTTTGCCTGTTTGTACAACCACTCAAGAGTTTTATGGACTGCATTGCCGAGATGCGATTCTATTGTCTTTTCTATGTCAGGTATGATGTTGTCAATGTATCTAAACCTGTATTTCAGCTTGCATTGCTCAAACGTGCTTAATCGGGAATGGGAGAAAACAACCATAAGAAATCTAAAAACCAGGGAATTATAAAATTTGCGGATTTAATTTGATTTGTAAAATAATTGGTCCTGAGGAGCATCAAAGTTTAATATCTAAGCAAACAAAACAATCCGAGATTTGTTTTAAGAAATTCAAAACTTAATGTCTCCACATGACGTGTAAACGCTTGGTTCTTCTGCTGACTTGTGGATGTTTATTCCAAGAGGTAATTCGCTTTCCAACTGCTCCAAAGTCACGTCAAGAACAGTAATGGATTCCCCATTCAAAACATTTGTAAGAGGATAAACCACTGCTCCGACATTAGGGCAGGCACCAAGATGGATGTGGGCAGGCTGGGAAACACCTTCGGTAAACCCAATTGTACCAATGGTCACTGTTGTTTGGCCGTCTTTTTCCACAAGCGCGGCTGTTCCGGATTCTCCAGAGCCATTCTCTTCTGTAAGATCAATATTTATCTGGTTTGCTGTCTCGTCCGCTTGCTCAGTTGAAGAATCCTCTTCCGAGACAAGGAAAGCCCACCACGGAACGTTAACACCTAAAATCTCCCCTGTTTCAGGATCTATTTGCGCGTCCGCCTTTATCTTGAGCTTAAACACGCCGAGGAATTTCCCGTTTTTGTTTGTTTCAATTTCATAGACAATCCTTGGAATATTTTTGTGCAGGACTTCCTTGAGCTCAATCTTCGTCAGATTTCTTGCCTCAAGCCTCTCAAGCGCGACTTCAGAGGCGGTGTCGGGAAGAACCCTTATCCTTGTCTTTTCGCCTCTTGAATCGGTGACTTCGAGGTCTGAATCGCTGTCGTTGACATCATCGTCTATCTCCAGCTCGGTTTCAACCTCCAATTCCTTTGTGCTGTTTTCCCTCTTTATGACCAATTTCTTTGTCTCGTTGCCCTCTCTCTCAACCCTTAACTCAACCTTTGTTTCAATTCCATTGGCATCGGTGATCTTTTTTTCTATTCTTACCTCCAATTTTCCGTCCTTGATCCTAACTTCCCTTTTAACCTTGACTCTGCTGCCGTCCTCCAACCTTATCTCCTTTTCAATCTTTTCCCTTATTTCCTTGTTTCCGGGACCTGAATTTGAGGACAATCTAGAGTCTTTGTCGTCATCGGAATCGCCATCTTCATCATCGCTATCCAAACCCGTGCCAGAATCAGAATCGCTTGAAGAACCAGAATTGTCATTTGAGCCATCCTCCTGCGCAAGAACAATGAAGGAGTTTAACGCTATCCCGAACGTGATAAACGACAAAAGCAATACCAGCATCAGCTCTCTTTTCATCATTTGCTATGGAAAATAGGATTTATAAAACTTATTCGATTATCTCGGCCCAGCCTATAAGCCTCCAATGGCTTTTTATGTTCCTCGCTATTCCAACATTGCCTTCCTTCAGCGCGATGACAGGGATGTTCAAAGAAAGCTCAATCTCGTCCCTGTTTTTGCTTATTTTTTCAACAGTGCCAACAGTTATTGTAGTGTTCACTGAGAGCATGAGCATCTCCTTCATTTTCAGTGGCTCAACTTTTTCATGCTCAGAGGTTCCGGAGACTTTTCCAAAAAGGCTTGGCTTTATTTTTAGGCGGTATACCAACTCCGGGAGGTTTCCTTTCGTTGAAACAAGGCAGCCTGTTAGGGAATCAGCCTTTGTCAAAAAAGGATCAAGGCCTGTTTCGATGGAAATGCTCGCGCCGGGATAAACAGTTTCAAGAGACTCGTTGCCTTTGTGCAATGAAACAATTTTTGTGTTTAAAGTCTGATAAATCCATTTATGGGCCTTCTTTACGCTCAAACCGGGCTTTATCTCTATCTCGTCGCCAATCCTCAGTGTTCCTTTTTTTAAAATCCCCCCAAGAACCCCGCCCCTCAAATCGCTTATTTTTGTGCCGGGACGGTTAACGTCAAAGCTTCTTGCAACAAGAAAAACAGGCCCTGATTTTGAATCCCTCTCCAGAATCGGAATCTTCGCGATTTCCTCCACAATTTGGCCTATGTTTATCTCTTGAAGCGTTGAAACAGGGATTATCTTGGCATTCTCCGCAATCGTGCCTTTGACAAACTCCTTTATTTTGTTGTAATTTTCAATTGCCTGCTCCTTGCTTACAAGGTCTATTTTGTTCTGGACAATTATTATGTTCCTTATCTTCTTTGCCTCCAATGCGGTTAGATGCTCCTCTGTCTGGGGCTTTATTCCCTCGTTCGCGGAAATGACGAGAATCGCGGCGTCAATTATCGCCGCTCCGCTTAACATGGTGGCCATGAGCATCTCGTGTCCGGGAGCGTCAACGAAACTTACATACCTGTAAGGAACGCAGTTTTTTCCCTCAATTTTCTTGTTTGTGAAACTTCCGTCAGGGCACTTGTAAATCATCATGTCCGCATATCCCAATTTGATTGTAATCCCTCTCTTCAGCTCCTCGGAGTGGGTGTCTGTGAATTTTCCGGTGAGCTTGCTAAGAAGCGTTGTCTTGCCGTGGTCTATGTGCCCTACGACTCCTACGTTTATCTCGGGGATTTGTTTGTCCATAATGAAAGTTAAATCAAAAAAAGCTTTATAATGTTTTTGATTAAGATTGTAGAACTAACTTGTAAAAATCTATAAATCGCATGGAAGCATTATTCTCGGCTTCCTTATGTTGCCGTTATTTCTTAAAAGAACTTCCTCGACAAATTTCTTCCTGTGAACGGGATTTACAACTTCCCTATCGGGCTCATGCTTTTCCAAATATCCAAAATAAAGTTCCTGCGTGGTTTTTCCCCTTGAATCCCTTTCACACCATTGAACATTCTCAAAGTCCATCGGATTTACAGACTTGCCAATAGAACAATAAGCTGCTGCTCCCGTCAGGGCAACTGCGGCAACGCCCGCAATGTATGTAGGAAGATTTCTTGTCATTTTTTAAATCCTCTTTGCGCTCGCGCAATATTCATATCCTAATTTTTTAACCATTCTCATCTCTTCCTGCTCTGAAACATGGCTTTGGCAGCTTAATGGGTTATCATCATACCTTTGAACTCTTAAGTCATCCTTCAAAGCAGCGTAACCCAGAATACCACCTGCAATAATCGCTCCTGCGGCCAAAGCTACGGGAAGCGCCCATGTTAAAACGCTTGAGGCATATCCTGTTGCGTATAATGCGCTTGCTTGAAGCATATCCCCTTTTTCAACCGCACCTTGTGCCATAACTCTTCCCAATCTATTGGGCGTAAGCGCGTCTTTCATGCTGATTCCTCTTTCTAAGCTTGTCATTTTATTTTTTGGAGATTAAGAACTTTATTTGATATTGGTCCCTCTAATGAGTTAACTCTGTAAGAATCACCTATTCTAGCTTTGCATAATTTTGTGTTTGGGAGAAATTTTCCAGTTAAAATGTCGGCACTGTCTGTTAGGGTATTTACTTCACCGCTATCTGTTTTGAATTTACCCCAGCAAATATTAATGCCATGCCATTCATAAACCCCTTTTTCCAGGAGAGTGGCAGTTGTTTGTTTTCTTTCCGCCCCCACAGCACGCTCTAATCCGTTAAAACCTGCTAAAATCGGTGTTGTTATAATATTTAATGCTAGAGTTGCTGCGAGATACGCCCCTGCAACACTTCCTAAAAATCCCAGATTACCTGAACCATTATACTTTCTATCATAATGATTTATTTCTCTTTCCATATTATTTACTCATTCTCCCATTGAAATATTGTTCAGCTGCAAGATACTGCCCAAACAAAAGCGCCTTTACAAGAGGTCCATTCTCGCGATAGTCTCTAGAGATTTGTACAGCAATATTATCCGCTCTTATTCGAGAAGCCTGACTTAGTTGATTATGTGTAAATCCATAGCCTATGGCTGTATTTGATATGGGCAATGCTATTGCTAAAGCAAGCATAACTTTTCCCCAATCAAATTCTTTTGTTTTGTGAATTAACCCTTTTCTTTCCATAAAAAACCAACAAAAAGCAGGTATATAAATCTTTCTATTTTGATGTTACTTAGAAGTGGTATCTAATTATTACGCAGTTTGTGCGACTGGCTTTTCGGCGGGCTTTGCTTCCTGCTTCTTCTGGTTCTGTTCTGGAAAAATCTCGCTTAGCTTCTTGTTGCCTTCCTGAAGAACTTTAAGGTTCACCTGTATGATATCCTCTGAGATTGTATTTCCCCTAACGGTTTTTCTCAATCTTAAGCCCTTCGGCTTCAAATTTCCCCTTTTCTTTTTTCCCTCTTTTCTTGAGCGTTTCTTCATGCCCTTACCGTATCCCAAAAGGACTTTTTTCAGGTGAATGCCCTCGACATTTTCCATTGCTGTAAAACCTGCTTTGTCGCTCGCTCCGGTTATCTCAAATTCATAGCCGTTCAAATCAGAGGATATGTCCTTTCCAGAAACTTTCTCGTGCAGCTTTTTTCCAAGAATCTCCTCGCTTCCCGACTCTGTGTGAAATGTTTTTCCCGTTTTCTCGGATATGTTTATCTTGAATGGCATGCTTATCTATGCTAAATTTCGCTTTTAAAACTTTTGTCTTGCCTTGGACTCAATATTAAATTATATGATAATTAAAACATGTTTTTCTTGTTGTTTATTACCAATTAAGATATTGCAAATGAAGCAAAACACATTCAATTTCCCCAATCGGCTTTTTTCTTTTTCTTTATCTCTGCAATTTCCTGCAATAATCTTATTTCCTTTCCTGATAAAAGGTCCTTGTTCTTCTTGAAGCTCTTGAACTGGCTTTCAGAGATGTCTGAGTACAAAAACTCCCTGTCACCCAAGACACGTTCAAAATTCACCCCTGGAAGAGACATTGCGACCTCCATTCCCTCTGTCGCTTCCGGAATCGGCTTGCTCTCTGACTGGATGTTTTTTACGCGCGCGATTTTCTCCGAAGTTTCATCCATCAAATGCAGTCCATGAACAAGCTTTCCTGTTTCCACTTTGACGCCGAAAACAGCGGGGTTTGAATTCCTGAACACAAACTGCTTCAGAATCCTCAATTTGCACAGCGTGCTCAAGCCCATCAGCCTTTCCTTTTCTATTTCCTTTTTCCTCCCATTCCTGAAAAGAACAGCCTCGTCAATCAGCTTGTATATTACGTCTTCGGTAAGAATCTTTACGTTGCCTTTCATCCCTTGAACGTCTTCGTCAATTGAAACATTAAAGCCGAGGATGAGCGAGTCAACAGGGTTTATTTTCAAGTTGGCTTTCGCAGAAACAATATCTGTTTTGCTTATGTTTCCTATGCCTGCTTTTACTACGGGAATGCTGCTTTGCTTTAGCATAAACAACAAAGCCTCTAAGCTGCCAAGGGAATCGGCCTTTGCGATTATTCCCTGCTTTTGCGTTTTTATGCTTCCTTTTATCTCCTGCTGAAAGACCTTTTCTATTTCCTCCTTGTTGTTTTTGTAAGCCATGAAAAGCATTCCCGGAAGAGCGTCTATTTTTTCCGAGAACTGCATCCTGATTCCGGTGCTGGCCTTTACTTTGTTTTCCGGCCTGAACCTGAATTTCAAAGGCTCCACCTCTTCCAAAACACGGATTTTTGCAACAACCATCTTCCCATCCATGTCGGAAACGGCGATTTCGTCGTCTTTTGACAATTCGCCGTCATAAAGAATCGACTCTGCGTAACTGATTGTCCTGTCTTTCTTAACCTCCAAAATCACGCCCTTTGCCTCCTTTCCCAATTCAATCCTTTTTCCCAGGTATTTTTGGCTCAAGCCGCATAGAACCATCATCAATTCAGGAATGCCTTCCTTTGTCCTTGCGCTGCAAGGAACGAGCGCTATCTTCTTCGTGAAATCGTTTATGTTGTAAAAAAGGTCTGATTCAAATCCGTGGCTGCTCAGCGAACCTATAAGCGTCAGGTATTTTTCATCAAAGTTCTGCCTCGTATTTGTTGACTGCGATTCAATGCTTTCCCTCAAGTTAAGGTTTTTGTTCGCCCTCCATCCCGAAACATTGTCAATTTTGTTCAGCGCTATTATGAATGGCGTTTTGCCATGGCGCAGAATCTGGATGACTTCCTGCGTCTGCGGCTTTATGCCCTCGTTTATGTCTATCACGAGAATTGCAATGTCTGCCAAATTGCCTCCGCGCTTTCTCAAATTTATGAAGGCAGCATGTCCTGGCGTGTCTATGAAAAGGAATCCGGGAATCTTCAAATCCTTTATTGATTTCTCCACAATCGGAAACGTGCTTTTCAACTGGCTTATCGGATAAAGGGTAAAGGAAATTTCCTGCGTTATTCCTCCTGCTTCCTTTGCCGTCACAGAGCTGCCTCTAAGGCAATCCAAAATGCTTGTCTTTCCGTGGTCAACGTGTCCAACAACTGTGACTATTGGCTGTCGAATTTTTGAAGTTTCCATGGAAACTAGTTGAGAAAAAGAGATTTAAAGGTTTTGTTTAGTTTGCAAGCCTGTTGGAAGGATAGCCTCCAAGAAAATTGTTTCTCCAAAGCCAGAGATAATGCGCAAAGTCAATTGTTTCTATTTTTCCCCTCGACATTCCATTATAAACGCCGCTTTTCAGCGTATTCAAATGCCTCTCGTCGCCTGGTTTTTTTCTTGGTATATGCCTTAAAAGCTTTTTTTCCCTTAGTCTTAGGTAAAGCGTCCTGTGGTTTTTGCTAAGCTCGCTTCTTCCCATATGGCTAAACTTTGTTTTGTACTCAATCCAATCGGAATCGTCAATTTCATGCTCGCGCCCAAAGACATAACTGTCAAGTCCCACAAAAATCCTTGGCCATGGATTATTAAAGAATTAGTGAAACTTTAGTCTGTATTTTAATTTCATGTTTTTGGAAATGATTTTTTGCAGGTTTGGGCAATGTTAATATGTTATGCGTCAAAATTCATTTACAATATTTTAAAAATACGAATGGCTATTTTCTAACATGAATCGTCTCAAAGACAAAATTTCATTGAAGGAAATTGCACGGGACATCATTGCATTGGGAAGCCCTGTATTTTTTATTTTGGTAATCGCAAGAATCTACCTTTTGTCAAACTTTCAATATTTAAGCCAGTTTTTAATCTCTGGTTTTTTGTTTTTGGTTTTGTTTTTCATTTTCAAGGCGAACATATATTCTGGCTTGGGATTAATTGTCTTGATTTTCACAAGCATTTATTATAATGATTTGAAGTTCGGAATTTTTGGGGCGTTGCTTTATCTGGGGTTAATCCTGTCGCTGGTTTATCTGAATAAAGGCAAAAAGGAGATATTCAACGGGATATTATTAGGGGCTGTTTCAGCGCTGATAAGCTATTTTGCGGTTAAGGTGTTTTTTAGTTGAATTCAAATCCAAACCTGTCCAAATCAATTCTCTTGTTTCTTATCTCAACACCCTCTCTTTTCAGAAGCAAAATCTTATTTTTTGTTCCGGAAGCAAAGCCGCCGATTTCCCCTGTTGATTTTATGACGCGGTGGCATGGAATTTTACCTTTTTTTGAAAATGAGTAAGGATTCTTGTTCAGCGCGTTGCCAACAGCGCGCGGGAAATTCTTGAGCTTTTTCGCTATGTCACCATAAGTCGTTATTTTTCCCTTTGGAACTTTCTTAAGAATTTTATAGACCTTTTTCTGGAAGTCGGTTGGCATTAATGAGTTAAGGACGAGTATAATTTATCAATCTTTGCAATCAAATCTCTTTCGGTTCCGTCATTATCAAAATGATAATCCGCCATTTTCATGCATTTTGCAACAGCCTGTCCTGTTTCCTTTTCCCCATGCCCAAGATCTCTTTCGTCGACAATCAAAAATTCTTCCCATGTCTTTGGGTCGCTAGACTTGTTTCTTTTTTGAATCCATGGCCATCTTCTTTTCCTCTCAGCATCAATGCTTATCAACAAAAAACTTTCCAGCGAATCTCTCAGCTCTGCTATTTCTCCCGGATTTCTTATGCCGTCTATGGCGGAATAAAACACTCCCTTGGATAGAATCCTTTTGTAAGCCTCTGCTCCTAGATACCCTGCCCCATGCTTCTCTCGCATAGAGTTCCCAAGATCCTGGAGCGCTGTTCTTTCCTCTGGGACACCTTCCTTCCTCGCAATTTCCCTTAAAATTTGGGACAGTGAAATTGAATAAAATCCCTGGTCTTTGAAATATTCTGCAAGAACCCCTTTTCCAGAGCCTATCGGCCCAGTAAGACCTACATGCATGAAGCAGGATAATAAATAAGGTTTTTAATGATTATTGCAATAAATAGTTAATAGTCAGGCAATTCTTCCTTCATCCTTGCCTTCCCCCTACCTTTTGAAGGCTCTTTGCCTAATTTTTGCTGCTCCTTTGGCTCTTCTCCGCCTTCGCTCATTCCAGACACAGCCTCGGAAGACGCCTCAGCCATGTCCTCGTCTGTAATTGAATTTATCATTTCCTTGAATTTCGGGAAATCCCTTGCCAAAATCCTTACTCCCTGCTTGGTGAATCCCGTGTACCTTTCACTGGTCACGAACTCCCTTACAGTAAGCCCTTTTCTGCCCCCGAAGTCGTCAACCCTAACAACCACGTCCGTGGTGTCGTTCTTGTTGATTTTTCCTATGTCTTTTTCCATTTTCCTATAATAAATGTTAAAGAAAGAACTTATTTAAAGATTTTGATTGGAAGTCATTCATCGAGATTAAAACCGCGCTCGCCGGATTCGGGCTTTTTCTCTTCAGGATCATAAAAGTAAAGCGTTCCCGGATAGTTTGGATTTATAATTTTTTTGCTGCCTCCAATCCTGGCAATGTATTCTATATCTGCAAGGTTATATTCCGAGCCGTCCAGAAAGAGAACAGAGTGAGGGAATAAATCGCCGCTTTCTTCCGCGATTCTTTTCAGGCCTTTCAGCGTCTTGATGCTGCTGATAATCCCAAAACTCTCGCGAACATGAACCTCCTCTCCAACGCTGTCCTGAAGCAGCCTTATGTAGTCATAATACTTCTCGGGAAGATCTTGCCTTTCCATGAAAATCAGGATAAAACAGCGTTTATAAAATTGCCTCTGACAAAATCATCCCTTAAAACTTCCCTCAAAAACAAATTCCTTCACAGGCTTCCTGCTGTTGGGCTTTTCCATTTTTTGAACGCCTTCCGGCAGTTCAGAGACATCTCCTGGCTTGCCTATTGCAAACATGTGGATTATCTCGTAATCTTCGGGAACTTTTAATTCCTTTCTTGCTTTTTCAACATCGTAGCCAGCCATGCCGTGCGCGACAAGTCCTTTAAGGCTTGCCTGAAGAGCGAGGTTTTCCCACGCTGCGCCGGCGTCAGACACGCCATTCCTGTTTGGCTTGCCGCTTTCCTTGAATTTTTTGCTTGAAACCAAACACACTAAAACCGCGGCGTTTTTGCACCACATCCTGTTGAAATCCCCAAGCAGGTTAAACATTCTTTCCCAGTCTTCTGTATCTCTTTGAGCGTAAATGAACCTCCAAGGCTGCTCGTTGAATGACGAAGGCGCCCATCTCGCAGCCTCAAACAGCGTGAAAAGTTCTTCCTTTGAGATGCCTTCTCCGGACATTGCTCTTGGGCTCCACCTGTCGAGAAATATTTTGTCTATCTCGTAATCCGGCTTTCTCACGGCACTGCCTTTTTCATATTTCATGGTTAATACAAAAATATTGATTATTTAAATCTTATTTGTAATGATTTCATGCTACATTTGACAATAATTCCACAGACACGTCATTTTTCGGCAGCGTTCTAACAAGCCCCTCAAATTCTGAAACCCTGCTTGGTTCGAAATATTCTGGAAACTTTCCCCCGCTTGCTGCTTTGCCTACTGGTTCTAATTTTCCGTTGCACCACCCCATAATTCTTTCATAATATGTTTCCAGTGAAGGAAATAACATGGCTAACGGGTTGTGGTGGCGCCAAGGCAGAGAATAATGCCTACCTAAAGCAAGCTTGTGAGAGCCAAGGCAAACACCATATGCACTAACAGAGCCTGGATTGATATTAAATGTTCTTTGTCCTTCAGATTTAGCAAATTTAGTCTCTAATTTTTGGGTTCTTCTTTTTAAAAAATGCAGATCTGGATGCGCTCCTCCTTCTTTTAGAATAATTATTGATGTTGACAAAGGACTATTTCCCATTTCTCTAAAATAGCTTTCTGGCGGATTTTGGAAATCCAAAGAAGGTAAAATCTTCTCAATTGTGCCAATTCTTGTATTGTCCTCGATAGATTGAAGAAGAAAAGGATTAATTTCTGGAGAAAGTTCTCTTGAAGGTCCGATAATACCTAATATAAATCTGCAAGGATGATGTGACATCTGGTTTTTTGTGAGATATCTGGTTTCCATGATTTTTTTAATAGAAGATTGGTTTATAAGATTTATGAAAGAAAACGCCCGCGGCAGGAATCGAACCTGCGAGCCCCGAAGGGCCAAGATTTCCAATCTTGTGCACTACCACTGTGCGACGCGGGCATTTCTCACAGGTAAAAACCACACAAATGCTTTTAAATTATTTTCTTAAAATTTAAATACCCTTTTGCCCATATTATTTCATGAAAAAGAGGGGCAGAACAGACTGGTATTTGGCGATATCGGGAACGATTTTTCTCCTTGCAGGGCTCGTCCATTTGCTTAGAGTGATAATGAACTGGACCATAATGGTCGAGAACCAGGTTGTCCCTTTGTGGTTAAGCGCTGTCGCGGTTGTCGTTCTTTGGGTTCTTGGGGCTGAACTGTTGAAGAGGGGATGCGAGTAATTTTTCTGAAATGCCAAACTTTAAATACCGGTCAAATTAATCTCTTTTATTAATAATTGTTGGAAATAGAGTCTCGCCACTAAAATTGGCGCAAGTCTTAAACCAAAAGTTTAAGCCTAAGGCACACTATTTCTGTTCGGTATTAATTGAATCATAATGAAAAGCTTTGAAAGCCTTGGCTTAAGCGGGCAGTTTTTGGAATTGCTGGAAACCGCCAGCTTCACAGAGCCGAGCGAAATACAGGAAAAGGCAATTCCCCTCGTCCTTCAGGGAAAGGACGTAATTGGAAATTCCGCGACAGGCTCTGGAAAAACACTCGCCTTCGGCGCGGGAATAATCAACAAAGCAGAAAGGGGAAAAGGATTGCAGGCGCTTGTTTTGACGCCTACAAGGGAACTGGCAGAGCAGGTCGGAACTGTTTTGAAGAAATTTTCAAAGTTCAAGGGACTGGAAACATCAATTGTTTACGGCGGGGTTGGGATAATGCCGCAGATAAAAAAACTGAGGGACTCGGAAATAGCTGTCGGGACTCCGGGAAGGATTTTGGATCACCTTGAAAGGGGAACGATAAATCTCTCTGAGTTGAAGATTCTTGTTCTTGACGAGGCGGACAGGATGCTTGACATGGGATTCATCAACGACGTTGAAAGGATAATAAAGAACTGCCCGAAGAAAAGGCAGACTCTTTTGTTCTCTGCAACTATCCCTGTTGAAATTGAGCACCTTGCGGAAAAGTACATGGAAAATCCAGAGAGCGTTTCTGCAGAATCTTATGTCAGCCACGAAAAGCTAAGGCAGGTTTTTTACGACGTTCAAAAGCACCTCAAATTTTCGCTTCTTGTCCATTTGCTTAAAAGGGAAACCGCCGGACTGATAATGGTCTTCTGCAACACCCGCCATAACACTGATTTCGTGGCAAACAACCTACAAAATCTTGGAATCAACGCGCTCGCAATTCACGGAGGTTTAACCCAAGAGAGAAGAAACAGGATAATGCAAAAATTCCACGAAAAGAACGTCTATGTTCTTGTCTGCACAGACGTGGCTGCAAGAGGATTGGACATCAAAGGGGTAAGCCACGTGTACAATTACGACATTCCAAAGACAAGCAACGATTACATTCACAGGATTGGCAGGACTGCAAGAGCGGGAAAAGAGGGAATAGCTGTCAACATACTAAGCGACAGGGACTACGAGAATTTCTCCAGTGTCCTCAAAGATGACTCGCTAAAGATTGCTGAGGAAAAGGTTCCCGAAATCGAGCAGGTAAGGATAATGCTTAGCAACCCGAGAGGGAGAAGGAGCGACAAATGGGATTCAGGAAACTGGAAAGCAAGAAACGCGATAAGAAAAAGCAACGAGTCGAGAGGGAAAAAAAGCGATTTTGACTCTCCAAAAAGAGGGTATCACGACAGAGGAAACAAGGGAAGAAGTGGTTTCGGAAACAGCGGCAGAGGATTTGGAAGCAGGGGCAGAGGAGAAAAGCAGGACGGAGGAAGGCACAATTTTGGAAGGGGAAGAAATTTCGGCGGAAGAAGCAGGAATTTCCGCAGCAGCGGAAGAAGCTTTGGGAACAGGGGAAGAAGCTTCGGCAATAGGTGGAGCAAGAAGAAGTATTAGTAAAATATGGGACCAAAACCATATATGGCAAAAACATTTAAAAGGGGATAGATATACTGAAATGAGGTGAGAATAATGCCTGAAGACCCTAAAGAAACAGTCTTGTATTTTGTTAGAACGCCAATTAGTTCCTCTGAGCTACCATCTATTATTAGGCAACTAAAAAAACAGGAATTAACGGTAAATGCAGCATATAGAATATTGGCAGGCATTCCATCTCGTGTAGTTGATTCTTCTATGAGCTCAGTTGACGGTATAGAACTCGTTTTAGATGCAGGGGAAATACCCACAAGCCAGGTTTATGATAGGTTGCAGAAAGTTTTCCGAGGGTTAGATGCCACATTTTACGTGGGTTTTGACTTTGCTGAGAAAGTAGGCTTGCCAAAAAATGGTATTGACACAAGTTTTCTTGGTGGATATGAAGAAAGTATGTATAGGGAAAGATTTGCTAAAAGATAATCCTTAAGCTAGAATAAATGACTAAATCTGATTAGGTTATAAGTCAAAACTTGATTTTTAATTTAAGATTTAGTGTATGTTGGATAATCCACCCTTATCTCAAAATATTTAACCTAACAAAACCCAAATTATTTTTGTCAAATAATGGCCATTTTTTATCAAAGAAATATCACAAATATTCAATAATCTTGATTTTTCCGGTCCTAATCAGCTTTTGCGGCAATCCATTAAGGTAAGTTATAACAACCCTTCCGTCGGGCATTTTTACCCTGCACTTGGTTTTGTTCATGAGTATCATTGCTTCTTTACCTTGACCGCCTTCAAGCCCCGATCCCCTTTTTCAACATCAAAGGTTACCTTATCGTCCTTGTCAAGGCTCTCGCCGTCTGAAATACCTGTTTTGTGGACAAAATAGTCCTTTCCGTCTTCTCCGGTTATGAACCCGAATTCCTTGACCTCGTTGAAAAACTTTACAGTTCCTTTCATTTTTAATAGATTGTTTAGCAAAAAGCCCTTCTTAAAGGTTTGC
>CAYXIC010000001.1:0-43550 GCA_964465625.1 Candidatus Woesearchaeota archaeon | reverse complement strand
CCTCCTTCTTTTCTTGCCTTTTTTGTGAAAAACAGCGCATCAGTTTCTTCAAGGGCTTCGCTGGCGTGCCATTCAAGGACAGGGTCAACCAACATATCTCCCTCTTCCAAGATTACTTCTTTTACCTTGCTCCCTTTTTTGGAGAGATCTTTTGTGAGATACCTTAACTTTCCTTTAAGTATGTAATTAATCTGTTCTGTTTGCTTATGATAATGGGCTCCGCCCCATGATCCTGGCTTATGTATAATCCTTCCTACATGCACAAATTCCTCCCCATCAATAACATCAAATATTTTTCTTCTTTCATCTTCATGTACTACTGTAATTTTTTTTACTTTTAGATCTTTATTTTCTGTTTCCATTTTTTTATCTTGAGACGGGGATTTATAAATTTTTTCTATATCTTCAACTATTTCTGGATTGGGATTTGGGATAATTATCTTCCCACGGTAGCCTTTCTCCCTTAGTTTTGGTATTATGGTATCTTTTAAGTTCCAAGACAATAATAATGCATACTCTGGATTTTCTTCAAAAAGTTTTGGCTCTGGGAATATTTTAATGTGCATACCTGGAGAATACTTGCCAAATTTCAACTCATTTACCTCGACCAGATAATCAATCTTGCTTGAGTCTATTTTGCAAAAATTTAACAAAGTGGTGCCTTTGGCCGGTGCACCAATCCCAATTATTTTGCAACCTTTAGATTTAATTTCGTGAATTATTGTGTTTAATTTTTTTCTGTTGTCATTTACCTTTTTTCTAAAATTATAAAAATTTTCGTGCGAATTTAGATTAGATTTTCTTTCCTCTTCAAGAAAAAATCTTACTGAATCTGAAATAGGATAATCACCTTTTTTGCACGCAAGTACGCGAATCTCTCCTCCGGTTCCGGGATGCATTGGAATGTGTTCTACATTAAATACATCCATACCAAAGCGATTAAAAATATTGACAAGTGCTGTGACTGAAAAATATCTCAAGTGCTCATGGTAAATTTCATCGTATTGGAGTTTTTCCATCATGTCTGCTAGATAATGCGATTCTGTCAGAAAAATACCTTTATCATCAAGGAGCAATTTTACTCCGTTTATTACAGATGTCAATTCTTTCGCGTGTGGAATCACGTTAAGCCCCGTTATTAATTTTGCCCTGCCGTATTTCTGTAAAATCAATTTTGCTAAGTTTTCATTAAAAAAATCTTTGATTGTCGGAATATTGTTTTTTATTGCTATGTCCGCCACGCTTGCAGGATCTACGCCTAGGATTCTTACTTTGTACTTTGCAAATTCTTGAAGTAATGAACCGTCATTGGATGCAATGTCAATAACTAGGTCCTTAGAATCAAGATTAAGTTCTTTTATCATATTTTCCGTTAGAGTCCTCATGTGGGATAAAATTCCTTTGTTTGAACTTGAAGTATAAACATATTGATCTGTGAATAGAATTTTTGGATCTACCGCATAACTAAGCTGAACAAGTTTGCAATCTTCGCAAAAAAACACTTTCAACGGATAGAAAATCTCTTCTTCGTTTAATTTTGCTTCAGACAAAAAGGCATCACTTGGTGGTTGATGTCCCAAATCTAGAACCTCATACATATTTTGGCTCGAGCATATTTCACACCTAATAATTTTTTCTTCCATTTCAATATTTATTTACTGGGTTTTTAAAGTTGGTATATGTTAATTTATATATTTTATGAAAATGAATTACTAATTAACGATTTCCTGGTTTTATTATATAAAAAATCACAGAGCTCAAAAAAGGAAATTTAGAAAATTTCCCTGTGCCAATAAGATCCAAAACCTGAAAGCCGTTTTTTCTTAAAAATTTCCTGAATTCAAAATAACCTGGATAATAAAGATGATGTTTATTTCTTTTTTTTGCCAGACCAAAAGCATTTTTCAGCGCATTTCCGTTTGGAATTGTAAGCATGATTATTCCTTTTTCATCAAGCCACTTCTCTGCGATATGAAGATACACCTCGGGGCTTTTTGCAAGAACAAGGAGTCCTATCATAAGAATTGTTTTAAATTTTTTCTTGGTTTTGAAGTTTTCTATGCCCGCCTCTTTTACGTTAAGCCCCCTTTTTTTTGCTAAATCCACAGCAACTTTTGATATGTCAAAGCCCTCAACATCAAACCTGTCTTTCAAAAGCATGAGCAGATTTCCGTTTCCGCATCCTATATCAAGAACAGGCCCGTGTTTGACGTATTTCAAAATAATATCTGAAATCGGATTATGTTCAAAGTTATCTGGATAACTAAGAAATTCATATCTCATTTTTATTCTTACTTTTTAACTCTTCCAGATCATGCTTAACCATCATATGAACAAGTTCCTTAAAATTAACTTTGGGTTCCCATCCTAGTTGTTCGCGCGCTTTTGTTGAATCACCATATAAAGGTTCGTCCAATTTTCTTTGTATGAATTTTGGGTCCTGTTTAACATATTTTTTCCAATCCAGTCCAACAAAATTAAATGCTTCCTCGACAAAATCCCTTACAGAGTGCAATTTTCCCGACGCTAAAACATAATCATCAGGAACATCTTTTTGTAATGAAAGCCACATAGCTTCTACATAATCTCCAGCAAAACCCCAATCTCTTTGCCCTTCTAAGTTTCCTATTAGAAGTTCATTAGACAAACCCAGAGAGATTTTTGCAACCTCTCTGCTTATTTTTCTGGTAACGAATTCAAAACCCCTTCTTGGGGATTCATGACTCAAAGTTATTCCATTCACAACAAACATTCCATGATCTTTACGGTACGCAATTCCTGCATAGTGGGCATAGAGCTTCGCAATCGTATAGGGGTTTGACGTTGCCCTAAGAGGGGTGTTCTCACTTTGAGGGTTTTCGGAGGCCTTTTCAAATAAATATCCAGAGGAAGTTTGATAATATCTTATCTTTTTTCCCAAAACCTCACACCCTATTCTAACAGCTTCAAGCATTCTCAGAGCCCCAAGTCCATTAACTTCTCCAGTAAATTCAGGCATTTTCCAAGCAGTTTCGCCACCTACAGATTGGGCGGCAAGATTGTACACTTCATCTGGCTTGGAGAAAAGAACCGCCCTGTTAAGGGATTGCTGATCAAGAAGATCTCCCTTAATTAACTCAATTTTATCAAGGATATGTTCTATCCTAAATGTATTTGGCCAAGAAGTCCTCCTAATTAACCCATAAACTTTGTAGCCCTTTTCCAGCAAGAATTCTGCAAGATAGCTGCCGTCCTGCCCCGTTATTCCCGCGATTAGTGCCGTTTTCATGATTTAAGATTAGAAATATCATATTTAAAATTAATGATATCAAAATTCATTTTGATATTTCTTTAGTTATCCCATCAGAAGAAAATACGGCTTTAGGGAATTTGTCACTTAATTCTTTGGTTTTTACCAACAGCTTTTCACCCATCATATTCCCGACAATTCTCTGCAAAATTCTGGATTTGGCCCCGGAAGGCTCAATATCATGAAAAAGACAGTAGTGTTTCTCAGATAAAACCCTTGATGGAATCAATAAGGGCATGGCTATGCTCCAGTCATGAGTATAGATTATATCATAATTATTTTCCTTGTTTTTCTTTTCTATTGCTGCAGAAAGGCTTCCCATTGAACTGGAAAGAGAATTCATGTTAAGGTCGTCCTCTCTTGAAAGTAGTTCAACCTTCTGTCCAATCTTTTCCAGTCTTTCCTTTATCTCTTTTACAGTTTTCCCGGTCTTGTCCTTTTCCGTCCTGTAAACTAACAGTATCTTCATCTTATTCTTATTGCGAATCCCCCATGCTTTTTAATGTTTCTTCTGCATGTTTGAGCTCTTTTTTATCATTGACAGTCAGCCATATGCCCTCATGATGAAATGAATGTATCTTTCCAATGCCAACAAGCTTTTTGAACGCATTTTCTTCAATATTTCCCCCTTTTAGCACATCCCTTATTTTTTTGTTGAAAACATAAATGCCAGAATTCATTTTCTTATCTTTTAATTCCCCCTTCTCCCTGAATTCCCTGATTTTTCCAACATCATCTATGCGAATAATGCCAAAATTAGTCCTTAAATTTATCGTAGCTATCGTTACTATTGAATCATTTTTTAAATGATGTTTTTCAAGATTGTCCAGTGAGAGATCTGTTATTTGGTCCCCGTTCATGGCATAAAAATTTTCCTCGATATCACAAATTTTTGATTGGTCTATAGCCGCCTTGAAAGCGTCTTCTGTCCCGCCGTTTTCATTGTGCTCCGTATAGACTATTTCAATACCAAAATCGCTCCCGTCGCCAAAATAATGCTTAACCATATCTTTTTTGTAGGCAACCCCTATCACTATCTTTTTAACGCCGCTTTTTGCGAGCCATTCAATAATCCTCTCAAGAATTGGTTTTTCGTTGACAGGAATCAACGGCTTTGGAAGATCCTCTGTCCTTTCCTCTAATCTCGTACCTTTGCCTCCCGCAATTATGATTGCAGTTTTAAGAACCATTTAATGTCTAGAAAAAAACCATTTAAAAAGAATATGGAAGTTGAATCTATAAGAATTTTATAGCCCTATCCATACCTAATTTCACATATGGATGAAGGGTGCTCATGAACTCATAGTTATATTTTTTAGGGGTGACTACCACTGGATTCTTATGTAAAAAATCCAGTTTCAAATTTCCCGTCGCTTCAGCATAAAATAAATTGCCAAAATCGTCAATTCCGGATGGAAGATCTCTTTCTTGAACCAAATCGGCAAAAGATTGTATGTCCATTTTAGAAACATCTCCATAAATCCCTTCGCTTTGAAGTAACGCTAATACTTCTTGCACACTTTTTTTAGAGGTTTCAGAATTAGATATCATATCTCGAATCTTTGGAGTAACTTTTACTGGTTGGTAAGGAGTGGTTTTCCAAATCATTCTTCCCTCACCAATTTTAATTATTGTTTCTTTGTCTATTTTTAACCCGCTTTCATTCTCAATTCTAGAGGCAAGCGAGTCTTTTTTTCTTACTCCTCTATCTGTAAAGCCCCCCAAAGGCCATAAGTATCCTTTGGCAGGCTCTGCGTTTCTTCTAATTAAAAGAATGCCCTTTCCGTTCCCATCATCATAACCAACCAATGCGTCATCGCAGCCCCTATCAAACAGTTGCCTACCTATGCCGTATCTTCTTTCACCCCTTCCAAGATATCTTAGACTTTCCAAATCAGTCCCTTCCTCAACGCACTCGATTGAAAAAGGATTCATTATTGTCTTGAAAGTTTCTACTTTTGATTGATTTTCCATAATGATGGCTTAAGAGCTATGCTTTTAAAACTTGTGAAACTTAGTTATGTACTCTCATTACAATAATCTTAATAAATGATGCCGTGTCAGAAAAAACATGAGAGTCCTTATCACGGGAATAACAGGATTTATAGGCGCCAATCTCGCGCACAGACTTCTGGAGCAGGGACATGAGGTTTTCGGAATTGTTCAGCATGTTGTGGGCCGTGATTTGAGCGCATTGGAGAGAATTTTAGACAGAATAACTCTCATAACCTGCGACATAAGGGATTTTCATTCCGTTAGAAGGGTAATAAAGAAGGCTCAACCAGAAATGATCTTTCATCTTGCAGCCTTGTCCCCTGTAAGGCTAAGCTTTGAGAATCCATTTAGCTTTCAGGATGTAAATTACATTGGAACTTTGAACATTGCAGAATCACTGCTTGAGCTTTACGGCCCTGAAAAAGTCAGGCTTATAGTGGCTTCAACGGCCGAAGTTTACGGAATTCAGGAATATAACAGGCCGTTCACAGAGGATTTAAGGCTGGAGCCTTCAAGCCCGTATGCAGTGAGCAAGGCTGCAATGGACATGTATGCAAGAATGCTCCACAAAGTGTACAATTTCAATGTGGTGATAATGAGGACATCCAACACCTTCGGAAGAAATTACGACAAAAGTTTTTTTACAGAGTATATCATCACAGAAATGCTAAGCGGAAAGGACATATTCATAGGCGCGCCAAATTCAGTAAGGGATTACATCTATGTTGATGACCATGTCAATGCATACGTTCTTGCGATGTCTGTTCCAGAGGCAAAAGGTCAGGTGTTCAACATTTCCGGAGGTAGGGGATATACAAATAGGGAGTGGGTCTCAAAAATAGCCGAAGAGCTCAAATTTCCAATGGGAAAATTGCATTTCGGGGAATATCCCCCAAAATACCCTCACAGGCCGCTTGCATCCGATCAGCCGTACCTTTCTTTGGATGCTTCAAAGGCAAAGAGAATCCTTGGTTGGAGGCAAACAGTTACGCCCGAAGACGGATTGAGGAAGGCGATAGTATACTGGAGGGAAAAAATGTTCGAGGGCTTAAAGGAAGAATCTTCAAAAGACACTATTAGCAAAATAAAGGAAATTTTGGATTTTTATGAAGAAAAGAATTAGGGCGGCGATGGTTTTTCCTACAAGGGAATCTGAAAGGGCCATATCAGGATATTCTTCCACTTTAATGGACATCATTAAAAAACAAGGCGTTGATATAAATGGTTTTAACTATTCTGCCGGAAAACCACTAACATTATTTAAGAATCTCTCAAAATTATCAAGATACGATCTAATACATCTCCAACACGAGTATAATCTTCTTGGAAAATACGGGCTGCCCTTTTTTTGGGTTTTTTTATACTTGGGAATTTTCAAGAAAAATAAGCTTGTTGTGACAATGCACACCGTACTATCATTAAAAGAAAAATTCAGGGAGAAAAAAACCAAGACATTTTTCAGAAAATTGCTATATATGGCACAAAACGGAATAATCGGTCTTTTTTCAGATATGATTGTGGTGCACACAAATTTCTTAAAAGAAACGTTATCCAGGGAGTATGGGGTAAACAAAAGCAAAATAGTTGTTTTTCCGCAAGGAATCCTTGAAGGTTTGCCAAAGTATAGCAAACAAAAAATAAGAAAAGAATTGAGGCTTTCAGGCAATGTTTATTTGTTGATGGGAAGCATGATTCCAGACCACGGACACGATATAATCATAAGGCAGGCAGACAAGATAGGGAAAACGATTTTGGTTGTTGCAAATCCTGGCTCGGTAAATGACAGAAACAGCCAGAGGACAAGGGCATATCTCGAAAATAATAAAAAAATTGTCAAGGAAAATCATTTTGAAAAATTCGTGCGTTTTGACGTAAGCGAAAAAATAACGGATAAAAACCCTGTTTGGTGGAAATATTTTGCAGCCGCAGACCTGGTCCTTTTGCCTTACAGGGTTGGGCATGGAAGCGGAATATTTGCCCATTCGATGGCGGCAAACAAACCGGTAATTGGAAGTAATGTAAAATTCTTTAATGAAATCTCAAAGGATTATGGATGTGTAAAAATAGCTGAAAAAGATTCCGAATATCCTAAAATTATAAAGCAGTCAATGAAACCAAAAAATTACAAAAAAATTGTTGAAGAATGCGGTAGATATTTCAAGGAGAATAGGCTGTCTGTGGTGGCAAAAAAGTATAAGAAATTATACCTTTATTTAAATAACAAGAATTAATCCTTACCAATAACCTTGAATTCCGGAAGGGCAACTATGAATATTCCCCCTTTGTCAAAATAATCCTTTTCCTGCCCCATTATTTCATCAAAGAAATGCCATGTATTCACAAGAAGGCAATCTGGATTTGCCTTTCTGAAATTTTCCGGAGAGTCTATTGGGATAAAGCTGCCGACTGTTTTCTTTCCCCACTTATCCTTGTTCATGTCGGCAATGCAGTCAATTATCTCTGGCCCAAGCTTAAAATATTGCAGGATAACATTCCCTCTTGTTGAAGCCCCGTAAACCCATATCTTTTTTCCGTTTGCCTTTTCTTGTTTTAGAAAACCCACCAATTTTTCCTTTATGCCGTTAATTCTTGATGCAAATTCCTTATATGGTTTTAATGAATCAAGCCCCATCTCTTTTTCTCTTTGCATGGCTTTTTTTATCCTGTCTTCTGCCCCTGGAAAGCCTTTCAATGTTATATTGCCAATTTTTTTTATATATGTCCTTATGCTTCCGCCGTTGATACCGCTTTCGCAAATATCAAAGATTTCTAACCCGTATTTTTTCAGTAGGTTGTTTAGGGATATCAAGGAGTAATATTCCCTATGTTCATGGCATATGTTATCAAAAGCATTCTGCTCAAGCATTGACAAAAGATAGTTTTGCTGAATTACTAGCAACCCTTGGTCATCCAGGCATTCCAAAATGTCCTCCATAAATTCATTTGGATTTTCAAGATCGTAAAACATGGATATTGCAGTGATGATTTTCGCTTTTTTACCCCCAAATTCCTTCTTGAATTTCTCTGCGTTGAAAAAATCATTGATAATCCTATGGCCCTTTACCGTTGCCTCAAAAGCCACATTTTTCGAAGGTTCAAACCCGACTACGTTCAAACCTTTGCCTTTTTCATAAAAATCCATAAGGGTACCGTCATTGCAACCTATATCAACTAAAATATCCCCTTTTTTAAGGTCAACAAGAAATTTAACTTTATCAACAATGTCTTTCAAGTCGTTTTTTATTGTGGAGCTTATTCCTGACTTGTACCAGTATTGGCCGCCCCACATTGACTCTGAAGGGGCATTGTGCTTTAGCTGCAATAGCTTGCAATTTTCGCAAAGAACAATTTCTAATGGAACATTCGGTATACCTTCTTGATCGCTCTTTAATTCTATGAAATTTGTTACGTATTGTTTTCCAAGAGACAATACTGGACTTAAGTTTTCAGAACCGCATGACCTGCACAAACTGATCTCAAAAGACTTGTTCATTTTAAAGCCTCTCCGTATATCCTCTTTAATTTTTTATTTCTTTCCATTATGGAAAACCTGCCGTTTTTGATTGTTTCTATGCAATTTTTTGACATTTTGTCTCTAATTTTTTTATTTTCTATCATCGCCGAAGCTTTCTTAATTAACTCTTTTATTATCTTAGGATTTTCTCTGGTTTCCGCCTCTGACAGCAAAACCAACTGGCCAAATGAAAATTTAAGTTTTCCTAGATTAAAATTTTTTGGGGTGCTTATTAAAAAACCGTTTGCCCCGTTATTGATCAACTCTTTTTTCGAATCCCTGCCAATAAAACCACTCACACTTATTGACGGTATCCCGAAGGACATACATTCAAGTATCCCAAAGCCAAAAGTGTCCGTATATCCTGGATACACAAAAATGTCCGTTTGTGAATATATTCCTATCAGCTTTTCTTTTTCTACCAAATCAAAAAATTTTATTTTTTTGTTTTCAGAGTATTTTTTTATTACTTCTTTAGGTGTTTTTGACACTATGGTTGCTTCGACATTTTTGTGGTTTTTTGTTAAATAGTCAATAGCCTTTAATGCGTCCAAACCCCCCTTCTCATAAAATGATCTTCCAACGAATAAAAGATTGGTTCCTTTATGCCCTGTTTTTCTGATTTTTTGTAATGGGACGGCTGGATAAACAACCTCTATCTTATTTTTCACATCTGGAAATTCTTCCTCGAAATCTCTTTTTATCCTTTCAGTCCAAACCATGACTTTTTTGCATTTTTTATCGCTAAAAATCTTTTTTATCCTTTCCTTTGCCATTTTTGTTCTCTTGCCAAAGTAAAGCTGCCACAGTGATTCAAAATCAGCCACCCACGGCCTGTTTTTGTTTAAGCTAAGGCAATGTGCGCAGTGAATCAAATCCAAATCTTTTTCGCTTTTTGTTAAATGCGCATTTATAACGGGCAATTTTAGCTTTTCTATGAAAAATCTGATGCTTTTTTTTAAAAAATTTGACAGCCACAAAACCCTTTTATTTGTAATGACCCCTTTTTGTTTTTCAACATTAACATACTCAATTCCTTTCGGAGGGCTGTCAACAAGATATTTGTAATATGGGCTGTCTGGAAATTTCCATGGATATTGCAGGTAAACCTTTATCTTTCTCATTTTAAAACCTTCAATTCAAATGCTATCTCTGCCGCGGGAAATATCCATGCGAAAAACCTGCAGTAAAACCTGTGGTTCAGGTTTAGCAAAGGATTGAAAATCTTGTTCATTATGCTTGACTTTCCTATTCCAAAATTTATTTTAACTTTATCGACCCTGAAATTAACTTTTTTGCCTGGTTTTTTTACTTCGTGAGAGTATATGTTTTCACCTTCAAAATAACTGAACGTAAACGGTGTAAAGAACCTTACATGGGTGGGGTCGTTAAATTGGCCCCAAGAGGAGTAAAAAGGGGTTTTTATCTTTACAACACCGTTTTCTTTTGTTATTCTCCATATTTCTTTCATTAAAGGCACGAAGTTGCGGATGTGCTCAAGGACGTGATATGCAATTACCATGTCAAATTCATTATTTTTTAAAGGCAGTGGTGTTTTTTCCAAATCATGAACGACATCAACACCATTTAATTTTACAGAATCAAGCCCTATCACCACATCCAAGGGATCTTCAGCCTTAAATTTGCCGTTTCCACATCCAATGTCTAGGATTTTCATGTTAAAATTTCAATTATTTTTTTACTTAGGCCATTTTTTCCGTAGGGATTGGCGAAGCTTTTAACCTTTATACCCGCTTCCATTTTTTCCACAATTTCTTTTCCCTTATTAACGTTCATGGTCATAAAATTAATTCCCGTAGTTAAACCCTCCTGCCTCTCTGTTTTTTTTCTCAGTATCAAACATGGTTTTTTGAAAATCAGGCTTTCTTCCTGTATGCTCCCGCCATCGCAGACAAGATATCTGCAATCTGCCAAAAGGGAAACAAACTTGAAGTAATCAAACAAGGGGGTTATTTTTATATTTTTCATTTTTTCAATTTCTTCAATTAATCCATATTTTTCAAGATAATGCCTTGTATTGTCATGCAAAGGCCATATCACATTTATTTTTATATGGCTTAATATCCTGACAATTATCTTCATCCTCTTCTTTGACCTTAGATTCTCGTGCCTGTGCATGTTTATCAAGGCATAATTGCTCCTCCCTTTTTTATGCATTTTTTTAGATTTCTTGTAAGCTAAGCCAGCAGAATCAATAATTGTATTTCCAATTTTTATTATCTCTTTTTTACCTTTGTAATTATGGAGATTCTTGTCGCTTAAATCAGATACAGCAAGCAAAATGTCCGAAAACATGTCTGAAACCTTCCTTGAGATCTCCTCTGGAAAAGGCTCAAACCAACTTCCCGAGCGAAGTCCCGCCTCTAAATGCACATTTTTCCATTTTTTCCCCGGGTTCATTATCTTGGAGGTTGCAACAGCACTTGCAAGTGTGCTCATTGTGTCCCCATGGTATATAACATATCTTGGGGAAATCTTATTAATGACTTTTTTAATATCTCGGACTGTCCTGAAAATCCATATCACCGAGGATTTGTTTATTTTTGACCAGAATTTTGTGTTGTTTTCCCTTGGGGCGCGGCTTAAAATGAAGTTGGGTTTTTTTATGCCAAACTTTTCACAAGCATCCTTGAGACTGTGCTGACCGGTGTGCAAGAACCAATAATCTTTTTTTTGCCTTTGCAGCTCAAGCATAATTGGCATGCATTTTATAAGCTCTGCCTTGGTTCCGATGGATATTACAATGCCCGAATGGCTTTTTTCCATTGATAATTCTAAAATCAAGGCGTTTTAAAGATTATGAAATTGCAGATTATGTTTATTTTTAACGTAATTTAAGATTTGTAAGATATTTGCAGTAAATTTTGATTAGATGAAATTATCTTGTAAACTGTAGACCATCAAGTTCTGCGTAGCCGCCATCTGTTTCCAGAAATTCTCCCCTTTCCAGTATGTTTGAGGGGTAATCAACTTTCCATATTTTTATAGGTCCCCTGAATCCGTTAAAGAAGACAAAATCCCTGATGTTTGCCCCTTGTGAGTTTAAACTTTCAATTAAAGGATCATTTTCAGAATGGGTCAGTTTTACCGTAGGGTATTTATTGAATGGATCGCCAAGCAGGTAAATCTGGGCGAAAAGGCTTTTAGAAACTTTTGGAGATAGGTAAATTGCCGCGCCAAGATTGTCCAAGTTAATCTGCTGATTGTTTTGGTCCATCTTTGGGATTATTTGAATTATTGCATCAAGGCCGCCGCCAAAGTCATTGACCTGTTCGCCGTAGTAAAGGTATCTTACAGGTATGTTCACCTGCCTGTTGTTATATACAAAAATCCCCGTCGGCTGGAGAAATGAAATTCCATCTTGATTTAACGAGCTCTTTATTATCATTCCCGCAAAAACTGCCTTGCCCTTTGGCAAAAACACCTTTTGATTTTCTTCTCCGTAAATAATGTCTTCATCAACAGGCCCTAACCCCTGATAAACCCTTATGGTCTCGTTTTGGGTTTCCTGGGTCTGACTTGGATTTACGACTGTCAGAATAACTTGTGAAGCCCTGTCACCGTTGGTTTCATCACTGCCAATCGTGCTGTATGCAGGATATTTTCCAAGGTCTGTAGAATCAATCAATAGATAGGAAACGCCGTATGTTTTCATTATGCTTAGTGCTGTTTCGGGATACGGCGTTGTAAGGAGGTATCTCCCTGTAAGGTGGTCCCAATAACCTATTAAATGCCCCCCGTCCGTGACTGTAGGTCTTTGGCCAATTGTTTGCACCCAGTATCCGTAATCCCACCAATGCACAAAAACCGAATTTTCAGGGGTTTCTGCCCTAACCCAGGACATAGCCTTCTGCCATTGTATTGTATACTGCGAAGGGACTGTTCCATAAGTGCTGTAAAGCGTTGTTTTTTCATAGCTTATAAATGTCTTTACAAAAAAGAAGGCGCTGACAAGTATGAAAATTAAAAGCAAAACTTTCCAAAGGTCATCCTTTGTTTTTATCCAGTATGAAATAAAAATCACCGGCAAAAATGCAACCGAAACCGTGAAGACAGGGGTTGAAATAAAAATCAATCTTATCGCGGCTTTTGAAGCCAGGATCATGAAGAAAGTTAAGGATAATAAAAATAAACAGTTATAATTGATGTTGGCCAATTCACCAGATTTTTCGTCATTTTTTGAATTTTTTATGTAGACATACATTGCAGAAAGCAGGAATATGACTATTGACCCAAAATAAAACAATTGGCTTGCAAAATTCACGCCGTTGAAAAGGCTGTTTGGAGAGTATCTAAAAAAGATAAATGCAGTCATAAACAATAAAAATGAAGATAAAAGGATTGCCTTATGTTTTTTGTTGAAATGCCTGATTGTGTCGTAAAAAATCATTATTACCCCAAAAAACATCATCCAGAAAAACGGCTTTCCAAACTGGCTGTTTATCAAGTCAGATGTATAAGGTTCAAGGTTTTCAGCAACAGTTAGGCCAACCCTCCCACTGCCATACGGGTGAATAAGGCGGCCCAAAAAGTCACCGAACAGCCCTAATGCAAAACCCGGCTTGATTAATAGCAACGCCAGAAAGCCAAGCAAAACCACTGCAAAAAAGCACGAAATCTCGTCGGAAAACCAATCCCTTTTAATAATGCTTCTTGCCTTTATTCCAAGAAATTTCCCGAAAAGCACGTTTGCGAACACAAGGACCAGCACAAAAAATGCCGGGACAGAGGTTGTAATGTCAAAAACCGTTGCCGAGAGGCCCTGCCACGAGATAAGCGTCAAGTATGACGGCAGAAACCACAACCCGTAGACAATGGACTCCTCTTTTTTGACTTTTCCGAGAAAAAACGCAACCATTGTAGCCAGCGCGATGCTCAGAAAAATAAACCTGAATCCGCCCCATGTGTAAACCATCATTGAGGTAGACAAGCCCGCCAAAAAACCAAAAAAATACCTTCTGTTAACGCCCAAGAAATTTTTGCCGTCGCTGTTCCATGCGCGCAAAAAAAGGAAAAAGGAGAGCCAAAAGAAAACCAATCCCGCGCTTTCCAGCTCAGGTATTCCTGCGGCAGTCCTGTGCTGCATTTGCGGCACCACGGAATAAAGCAGGGAGGACAAAACGGCAATTGAATTTTTCTCGAACTCGCTTCTCCCGTGAAAAACCTCCCTTACAAAAAAGAAGAAGACAATTATGCTCAATCCGAAGGCAGCAACGGGAAAGATTATCGCGGCGTATTCCAAAGTGATTTTGTCGGAAAAGAGGGAAAGAAACTTGTAAAAATAAGCCACGTAAAAGGACATGAGGTTTTTGTAGAAGAAGCCCAGCCCAAGGTACCTCGCTTCATCCGGAAACGGGAGCGAGCCGTTTTCAATTATGTATCCGGCAAGCCTCAGATAAAGAAAAGGGTCAAGATCAGGACCGAGAGTGTAATCTCCCGTAGTTATGTCCTTTAAGTTGGGTATGTTGACCGTTCTTATGTAAACTCCAAGAATTATGATGACTATCAGCAAAACCAAGGAGATATAAACCCAATTTTTGCTTTTTTCCCATCCTTCTGGAATTTTGAAAGTAAAAGATTCTTTTTGTTCAGGCATCTTTTTTTTAGGAGATTTTTCTTTAAAAAGTTAGTTATAGGCTGTATACCTTAAACAAACGGCAATCCTCTTAAAAAAACAGCAAAAATGCAACGACGACAATTAACACTTGGAACGCGTTTATCAAATATACGGCCTCTTTTTCATAGGCCTTGTGGTTTGGCTTGATTTTTTTAAGGATGTAAATCGCAAAATGCGTAAGCCCGTAGACTTTTCCTTCCGGCAACTCAAGGCTTCCGTCCCTGTTTGGCTTGCCGAAAGACTGCTTCTCCAATTTTCCCCTTGCCTTCAATACGGTCTCAATGATATAGGGAATGAACACAAAAACCGCAATCTTCTCGAAATTTCCCAGAATGGACATTATCGCAGCCAGCGCACCAACACTAAGCGTCATGGAATCACCTGGAAAAACCCTTGCAGGAAACCTGTTGAAGATGTAAAACCCAAGCAATGAAAAAACCATGGTCATCCCTACAACTGCAAGCCATGCCGATCCGGTAAGATATGCAACAAAGGACAGGAACGACAAAATGATTATTCCCTGGGTGGCCTCAAGAGAGTTCATCCCTGCCAAAAAATTAAACGCGTTTGCAGCGCCAACGATTCCTAAGGGAACCAATAGCAAGGGGTAAAGCAAGCCGAAATTTACAGACCCAAGAAACGGAACGTTCATCGTGGACACGCCGGCATTTATGACGATCAACGGGATAGATGCGAAAAATGCCAGCAAAAGCTTCCATTTTTTTGCCATGCCCTTTGACTTCCAGCCCCACAAATCGTCGATAATTCCCACCAGCCCGAGAATAAGTATGGTTATGACTGCCGCAAATATTCCGATACTCTCCCCGTCATACGCCTTTGCTATAAATGTCCTGAATCCTACATAAGTCAAAGCTCCTAAAACAAACGCCAAAACAACGACAATGCCCCCGGAGGCAGCCACATTTTTCGGGCTACCAAACTTGTTCATGTCGTTCCAAAGAAATTTTCTCGTTCTGGCTTTTTTTATCCATAATGGCATGAACGCCATTACAATAAAAAAACTGGCGAGCAACGGCAAAAATATCAGCAGGTTCATTCAATGAAATGTGATTCGCGGCTTTTAAAATTTGTGAAGCCTAATTAAACAGCACAGGGGTAAGATACACTTCTATTGCAGCCCCCAAAACCAAAAACAGAATTCCCATGAAAAGCAAAATTACGACATTTTCAAAAAGCCTTAAAAATGTTCTGTTCATTATGCCGTTTTTTATCACGCCTATCCCGAGTATTCCTCCAGCAAGCGCGGTTATGAAATACGCCGCTATTTCAGGTATGCCGTGAATCATGTACCTTGCAATGCCGAAAGGGACTTCGCTCAGGCTGTACTCTGTAAATATGCCTATTGCAGCGGCAATGACGCTCGCGTTCCAGGCAAGTATGAATATTGCCCCTGCCCCAAAGACAAGCGAGAACAAAAGGGTGAAAATCATCACGTAGATGTTGTTGCTGATTATGGAAAGAAACCTCAGCTCCTTTGAAACAGAATTTCCGGTTATTACGCTCTGCTGTTTCGGAGAATTATCCAAAATGCAGTCGTTTATGTTTCCAGGGCTGTTTATAGAGCAGTAAGTCTCCACCTGCGCATTTAGCAAGTTCGCGTCCTGCAAAACAATGTACCAAAATGAAAACGCAACGAGAAAGCCGAGAAAAAGCCACATAAAGGCATAGATTGCGTTCCTGTGGAATTTCCAGACGCTCACGAAGCCCTCTATTCTCTCGTCAATCTTTTCCTCCTTCTTTATGAGAAAATACATGAAGGGCATGGAAAAAAACACAGAGAAGGACACCACCAATATTCCCGCTGACTGGTAAAAGGATGGCTGCTGGGAAAAGAGAAACTTGACAAAAAGAATCGACAATGAGGCATAGAAAAGCCCCACAAAAAACATTTTAACCGGTCCCTTGGCGGTTCTTTTCGGATTGACGATTGATTCAAGCATCACACTAATAAAAAAACAGATTTTTTAAATCTTGATACCTGTTTAATGGAATGAAAGAAGGCGTTTCCGGCAACAGAAAAAAATTTGGCAGGATTGTAAAGGACATAAAAAGCGTGAGGATTCAGGGGGCAAGAAACATAGCAAAAGAGGCTATTAGGGCATATTTTATTTTGCCCTCGGAAAAATCGAAAAAAATTCTTTTGAATTCAAGGCCAACAGAACCGATGATGAAGAAAGTTCTCGGCATGATAGGTTATTGCCCGAAAAAGGAAATTTTGGGCCATTTTGACTATGCGCAGGAAAGAATAAACAGGCTTGTTTTTAATCTGATAAGGGACAACTCTGTCATTTTTACCCATTGTCATTCGACAAATGTCTCCAACGCACTGATTTATGCAAAAAAACACGGGAAAAAATTCCAGGTTTACAACACTGAAACGCGCCCGTTGTACCAGGGTAGGAAAACGGCGAAGGAGTTGAGAAATGCGGGAATCAAGGTCACAATGTTTGTGGATTCGGCAATGGGGATTGCCATTTCAAAAAAGCCGGGCGCAAAAAACGTCAAAATTGTCTTTATAGGTGCGGATGCGCTGCTAAAAAAAGGGGTGATTAACAAGGTAGGGTCAGAGTTGGTTGCCAGAATTGCAAAAGAGGAAAAAATACCCTTTTATGTCGTTGCGGATTCGTGGAAATTCACAAAGGAGAAAATTCCGATGGAGCAAAGGCCGTTGAACGAGGTGTGGGACAAGGCACCCAAGAAAGTGAAAATAAAAAACCCTGCATTTGAATTCGTGCCTAAAAAGTACATAGCGGGAATTGTTTCTGAATTGGGAATATTAAGCTACGATGCTTTTTTGAGGAAAGTCAGGAAGGGATAATGGCCAATCGCGTTTACATTATTAATTTTTTTATCTCTAATAAGTAAATCCAATCCGGACTTTTTATCTTCAATTACTTTTAGTTAAGAATTTTTATTGATTCCCTTTTCCCTCGCTAAATTCTTGAACAATCTTTCTCGCCTCTTTTCCAAGGCTTTCAATATTGTCATTTATCTCTTTCTTTACATCCTCAAGCTTTTTTACCTGCCCCAAAATAAGATTTTGCGTTTCAGGAATGCTTTTTGAAACAAACCTCTTTCCGCCGACGTCAACAACCAACTCCTCGGAAACAAGCTTTGCCTTGGCAAAAATGCCCTTTCCGACAGAGGCGAAAATCTCCGAGTCCTTTTTCCCGGAAAGGTCGTTCAAGTCAAGGTTCAGAGATTTTAGCTCAATAATGCCCCTTTCAACAGCCTGAATCTGCTGCTGCAGCTGTTGAATTTGCTGTTCAAACATGCTCAGCTGAAAAAGAATTTCCTGCTGATTGTCATGTTTATGTTCTTGTCCATTGTTTTTTCCTGGCATTAAAAACATAAAATATCCTGGCTTTTAAGCATTGCCGTTAAATATAGAAATGCTTTTATACGAAAAGATTAAAATTATTTTATGGGAAATACAATGATGTGGCAAAATCCTGAAACAAGGGAATATGGTTATTACAGGCCTTGGGATGGAGGTATAGGTGGAAACACCGTGGTTAGCACCTCTTTAGGTTATCTTGTAAGCAGCATGAGAGATAGCGTGAGAGGGCCAGAACCTATATTTAAAGAACCATTTGACCCTGCAGGAGGGGTGCCCAAAAGAGCGTATCCCTACAACCCAGGACTCACTGCTAAATTAAGGCCTTTAAATGAGGAAGAGATAAGATTATTCAAGGCGCGTTTAAATATTCCTTAATCTCAAACAACCTTCAAAACCTTTCTTAGAATTATGCTGAAGATTATTGAGCTGCCTATGTACCACCATATCCAAGAACCGGCGATTGCGGTGCCTGCAAATAAATTTTTCATCCACACAAAGATGAAGATTATAGGCAGGAAAGTTATGATTAGCGGTTTGAACGAATGCTTCATCATTTCCATTGACGATTCCATAAGCTGGCTTTGAATTTCCTTCTGCTTTTCAAAATCACCCTTGTGCTCCTTAAGCTTTTCCTGGTGCTTTTTCTGTATTTCCTTCAGCTCCTTCATCCTTGTCTGATCTGTAAAGAACTTTGTGACAAGCGTCATAGCCAAAGTCACAAAAAAGGAAATCGAAATTATCCCTATTTTTGGATTTGCCACGATTAACTCTGTTAATGCCATTTTATGAAAAAAGCAACCAGGTTTTTAAAGCCTTTAACCCCCTATGAACTTCTTCATTATCGGAGCCATGTCCACTTGGTGCTGCTGGGCTATGTTTTGGTAGAACTGGAACATTATCATTATCACCAGAAGTATTGCGGTTCCCGAAACCAAGGCTCCGAGAAGATTTGTGATCGAGGCAAGGAAGCCTATCGCCAATCCCCCCATGACTGTAAGAGGCATAATGTACCTGTCAAGTATGCTTTCAAGTATTCTTTCGTCCTGGCGAAAACCTGCAACCTGAAGTCCGGAAGAGGCTATCTTGTGGGCCTGGGTCTTTGCGTCCATTCCAGATGTCCTTACCCAGAAGACCGCAAACAGCGTCGAGAAAAACATGAAAAACAAGGTGTGAATCAGCCCCTGAAGAAGATAAATGGGCAAAAAGCCTCCCCTGATGAAAAGGTCAAGAAGATTTGTGGAGCCTATCCAAAATGCCAGTCCCGAAATTGCAACACCTTGATTGAACCCTCCGAGAAATTTGAAATATGACGCAAATTTCGACAATCCAGTACAGGAACTTGTGTCCGATATGCAGGACGAGGCGGCGTTTTCAAAAATTCCCCCGAAAAGCTGTATGTTCGCAACAAGTGCGGCGGTTAAAATTACAGGGATAACAGAGGCGTAAAAGAAAGACAAAGGCCACTTGACGCTGTATCCCCTAAGCCTTCCGAACGACAATGGAACCTCCACCTTCAGGGATTGCGCCCAAACAACCAGCAAAAAAACGACTAGCGTGGAGATTACCGCGGCAAGTGCAGACCAAAATTCAACAGGATACCTGCTTATCACAGACTGCAGCAGTACGAGGACTTTTCCGGAACAGGGAATATTTGCAAAATTAGCAAGGCAGTTTTCGCCCTGCTGGTTGACAAACTGGAATGCGCTTGTTATCAAGCGCCATGAAACCCCTGCGCCTATAAACAGGCTTACTCCAGAGCCGAATCCCCATTTTGTCGTCAGCCCGTCCATGTAATAAATTGCCAACCCGCCAAGAATAAGCTGCAAAATTACCACATAGGCAAAGCCAGGGGCTGCCTGAAGTCCCTGCATGAAAACGTAAATGCTCGCTTCAAAAATTATGAAGAAGAAAATGAACAATTTTTGAATCCCCTGGAACAGCCTTTTTCCGTCCTCTGTTGTCACGTCTATGCTTAAAATTCCCGAACCCGTGAGCAACTGGAGTATAATGGATGCCATGACTATCGGGCCAACACCCAATGAGATTATGCTTCCGAATTCTGTCCCGAGAATTATTGCCAGGTATTCAAACCTGCTTAGCGCGTTGTTTGTCAAGCCAAAGAGCGGTATGTTTGCCAAAATGAAAAACGCAATGAGCACGACGAAGGTCCACTTCAGCTTTGTCCTGAAGTCAAGCTTTTTTTCCTCTGGCTTGGAAACCTCGGGAATATATTTGAAAATGTCTCTTAGGTCCATTTGCTATCAAGAAGCATTGTTTGATTTATTAAGTTTCTTGACAAATTGAATTTCACCGCCGGCCTTTTTCACCTTCTCAACCGCGGAATTCGACGCACCCATGGCTTTTATCAAAAACTTGTTTTTTAAATCTCCCTCGCCAAGAATTTTGTACGTTTCTAGATTTAACTCAAATCCGTCTTTTGATTTTTTTGCAGTCCCTTTTTTTACGAAGCTGTCAAGGTTTGCCTCAATTTCCCAGAGGTTTATCCTGTCGCTCTTGTCCCTCTTTGTGCCCTTGCTTGTAACGCCTTGTTTTCCGAAATAGCCATGGCCATAAAGTTTGTTGATAAGTGTTTTTTTGTGGTCAGCCCTTTTTCCGGTTCCTGCCATTCCATGCCCGCCGCGATGGCCTTTCTTCTTGTGCTTTTTCCTAGCGCCCCAGCCGTGAGTGCCCATGCCGCGACCGTGCATTCTCGACGATTTTTTCCTTTTTTTGAGTTTCATTTTATGCAGCCTCCATATCTTTTATTTTACCACCATATTTTTTCAGTATTTTTTCAAGATAGTTTTTCTCGAATTCTTTCAATTTTCCCTCAAATCTACTAACTTCTATTCCTTCTGGCCAAGAAGGACCATCACTTCCCTCACTCAGCCACATTTCAGTTAAAACTTCACTTCTTTGCATGTAAATGCCCAAATTACCTTCTTTATCCCTTCCTGCAAACAAAAATCCCTCTGGAAAATTGACCCTAAAAAAATAATCTGTTTCATTTGGATTTTTCCCTATAAAAACTCCTTTGAAGTTTCTAAGTGAACCATACATTTGTGTTCCCCTAACCATTTCAACCAAATCATGCTCTTTCCCATAAATAGGGACTACTCTATTAAATTCTGAATTTGCATTTGCCATCTTAAATCATTCTCTCCAAAAGCTCGTTTATTTTATCCCCGTGATTTCCCAAAACCCCCTTTCCGACGCCGAAATGCCTTTTGCTTTCAATTCCCCCTCTTGGCGGATGCAATCTGAAAAAAGGCTTCAGGTTCATTTCCTCATAGCCTTTTCCACTTTCCAATGCCTCTGCCGCGGATTTTGGATTTACCTTTTTTTCCTTTTCCAAAGGCTTTCCCCTCTTTTCTATCAGCGTTTCAAGCATCTCGCCGCTGATTTTCCCGAAGGCCACAAAGTCCTTGACTTTTTTGACCATTCCCATAACTTCTCTTTTTTCCTGAACCACAACGCACGCGTATTTTCTTTTCAGCCTTAGCCTGTCAAGGGTTTCATTTACCTTTTCGTTTAAACCCACCCTTCCCTTTATCCTTATTATGCAAATCATCTTGTGCCTCCGGCATTCGAGGATTTTTTGAGGGCGTCGGCGCACGCTTTAATCATGTTGAAAGTCGTTCTTTTTTTCCCGAAGGTCTTGCTGTAAACGTCCTTTATTCCGACCAATTTCAGGAATTTCCTCAGTTCCTTCGCAACGACAAGCCCTGTCCCCTGCGCTGCAGGAGTCAGTATGATTCTTATGCTTCCGCCTTTTCCTTCAACCTTGTAGGGCACTGTGTGCAGTTCAGAGCAGGCGCAGTCAAAGCCGGAACAGGCTCTTTCAACCCTGAAAATGTTCAGCTTGGCCTTTCTTATTGCCTTTTCCTTCGCAGGAAGCGTTTCCTTTGATTTTCCCAATCCCATTCCCACGTGCCCGTTTTCATCCCCGACTATCGCGAGGGTTGAAAATTTCGGTATATTACCCTCTTTTGTTTTTCTCTGCGTTTGCCTCCATACCCTTCTTTTTCCGCCTCCGAACTTTCCCTTTGATTGCCCTATGTTTATCAAGTCTGATTTCAGGTCAAGAAGGTAATCCACTATCTCGCTTTCGAGAATTTTCCTGTTGTTTTTGAGTATCTCGTCTATGTTCCTTATCTTGCCGTCCTTTACCTCTCTTCCAAGCCTTGTTTTCGGCTCCCAGCCGACAACCCTCTCGTCGAATTTCTTCTCCCGGCCTGGCTCCTTGGCCTTTTCGGGTTCCAAGGGCAAGTCCTCCTCTTTGGAAATAGTTTTTATGTCATCCAAAATAACGTTCACGTTCTCCTCCTCCTGCATTAATTTTTTCTTCGGCATTATTTCTCCTTGCTTATTTTTGATTTAATTTCCTTGAAATTCCCGGAAAAATCCCTCTTTAGGTTTTTTCCAGCGATTCTTTCCTCGCTAGGGAAAACGTTTTTCTTTTCGCCAATTCCCAAACCGACCCCGGAATCCGTCAGCCCCTTGATGAAAGCAAAAGCCCTTGACTTGTGCAAAACCCTTGCCATGCCAAAATCAGCTATCGGAACTTCCTTTTTTTCCGCGATGATTTTTTTTCCGATTAAAAATCCCAAAAGGTATGCCGCGGGAATTGACTTCAGGCTGTTCTGAAACTCCTTGGGCCATCCGTATTCCATGAGGACCTTTGAACTTGTTCCCATTTCAACCCTATCCTTGGTCTCGATGCTTGTCACGTATTGCGCTATAAGGTATCTGTTTGTTTTTCTGAAGACGATTCTCGGCCTGTTGCCCTTCAGCAGGTTGATTCTTTTCCTGTAGTCTGTCAAATTCCTTTTTCTTCTTCTTTTTAGCGTTTTCATTTTACTTGTTTTTTATAGTGGCGATGTGCGATTTTAGATGTGATTTGCTCTTGAAAAATCCGTTTCTTATTCCCTTTCTCGCCTCGCCGAATTCCTCGGCAGAGATTCTTCCTTCTTTTTTTAATGCAGACAAATAACCCCTTAATTTTCTCGTCAATGACACATAGTTTTTTTTCCTCCTGTTCACGCTCATCCTGATTTTTCCCGGTCCTGATCTTTTCTTTCTTGAGGATTTTCTTTTTCCCTTTTTGTCTTTTACGTATATTGCGCCGGAGTTAACCAAATCCCTTATGTCCTGCTTTGTTATTGCTTCCTTAATTTCGCCTTTCCTAGAGTCTGCAAAAACAATTCTTCCCAATCCAACATTAAGCGTTCTCGCAGCAAGCTTTTTTTTCTTCGAAAGGTTCATTTTTTCACTCCTGATTTTGGATTTAGTCTTTTAAGAAACTTTTTTGAGTTCAGGTTCCTTATGGTTATCCCCATTTCCGCGGCCTTTTTCGCAATTTCAACCCTTTTCTTCTTTCCCATATGCCCTAAAAATATGGCGCCGTTTTTTGCGGTTTTTTCAAAGTCATTCAGGTTTTTTACGAATGCTGTTTTTTTCATTTCATCATCAAGGGAATTTTTGTATCCGATGCTTACCGTCTTCGGCCTGCCTTTCCTTTTTTCCCTCATCTTGTTGTCCCTTCCCTTCGGCCTGTGCCACTTAAGCTTTTTCTTTCTCCTTCTTCCGAGCTTCAGGTGCATTTTCGCATTTCTCCTTAAAAACGCCCTCATATTTGCTTACCTGCCTTGTTTGTTATGAAAATTCCGTCCTGAAAAACCCTTCTGTCCCTCAGCCTTATCCATGTCGCCTTCTCAAGATTTGACGCCGTCTGTCCTGCCTTTTCCTTGTCGGAAGAGGTTACTGTAATAATGTCCTTTTCTATCTTCACTTTGGTACCTTCCAACACCTTGGATTTCCTTGGTGTTTTCTCCCCCAAAAAGTTTTTTATTAAAATCTCGCTTCCCTTTATCTCGGTGCTTATCGGGAAATGCGTGGAGCACACCTTGAGTTTGTACTCAAATTCCTTCTCAAAGCCCCTTATCATGTTCCTTATGTGCGCGGCGATTGTGTTTATCATTTTTTTCTCGTTTTTTGAGGCTTTTTTGCTTCCAACGACAATCTCATTGCCATTTTTTTCCAGGGAAATTTTGCTTGTGTCAAATTTTTTTCTTGCCTCCTTTCCATTGGAAGTCAGGCTTATTTCGCTTCCTTCTATTTTCACGTCAATGCCCTCCGGCGCCTTTATTCTCTGAAATATCTCCCTTTTCATTTTAGTAAAAATAAGCTATTAGGCTTCCTCCCATGTTCTTCTCCAGGGCTTCTTCATGTACCACCAATCCCTTGTTTGTCGAGATTATTATCGTCCCAAAATTTCTTGCAGGAAGGTATCTTCTTACGTATCTGTCTATCTGTTCTGTCTTTGCGCTGAACCTTGGCTTTATCGCCCTGCAGTCAATGAAACTCCCTATGATTATTTCCGCGCTTTTTGTTTTGCTGTTTATCTTGTATTTTTTTATCGCGCCTTTCTGCTTCATGATCTTCAGAACCTCGATTAGCAAGTTCGAAATTTTCTTTACATTTACGCTTTCCTTTCTTGACCTTTTCGCGTTCCTTATCATGTTCAAAGCGTCGGCCACTATATCATGCGACATTTTAGTTGTATTTTTTAAATCCCAGTTCCACTGCCGTCTCCCTAAAGCAGTGCCTGCACAAGTTTAGTCCGTATGAGCTTATGTGGGCCCCGAATCTGCCGCACCTCTCGCACTTTTTTCTCGCTATTCCCGTCTTTCTTTCCTTAGGCCTGTTGTGCTTGAGGAACCTTTCGGCTATTGCCGGCTTGTTCTTAAGCTGTTTCAGTATTTTCCTCCAATCGCTTGCTGTCATTTTATGTGAAACCCGTCCCGAAATTTTCCTCCATGAATTTGATTATTTCCTCCCTTGAAACCCTCTGCTTTTTAGATATTCTTCCCCTTTTAGCCTTTTTGAGGGCAACCCTTCTTCCCGACCTCTTAAAAGTCACCGTCACGTCCAGACCCATTATTTCTATGTCCCTTTGGTATTCCATTCCCGGAATTTCTATGTACTCCTCAATTCCGAACGAGAATCCGTTCTCTCCAATCTGGCTTTTTTTGAGCGTGTTTCCCACTGAGGCGAGCATTCTTTTTAATGCCGCGTCCATGTCTTTTCTTATTGTCACAACAGTGCCGACCTCCAGGTCTGGTCTCACCCCGAAATTCGGAATTCTTTTTCTTGATTTCATCTTTGCTGGTTTTCTTCCTGTCAGCAGCTTTAGGAGTTTAACCCCCTTTTCCAGGGCATCCCCCTTCGCCCCGATGCTGAAAACAATTTTTTCTATCCTTATCTTCCTCATGGGATTCTCCCCGTTGGTTGGCTTTTTGGCCTGCGGATCTTTCATTTTTACTCTATCACCATAACCTGTTTAATTAGGACGTTAATCTTCCCGCCTTTGCCGTCTACCTCTGCCATTTTCCCATTGCCGCTTATTTTTGTTATTTTGCCGCTTTTTCCAAGGTGCTTTCCCTCAAAGACAAACGCCGTCGACGCTTCCTTAAGGGGAAGGCATTTTTCCAACGTGTTTTTTTTAAGGTCTATGATGACCGAGTCGTTCACGCTGCATTTCATGCCTGAAAGGAAATTCCTTCCGTCCATGAGGTTCAACTGCACTTTTTTCCCCTTTAATACTTTTTTGTTGATTATCTTTGAGATTTTTCTGCCAGCCTCGTTTTCACCTATTTCCTCTAGGCTGAATTTTCCCCTTTCAGATAGGACAAGCCTGTAAAATTTGCCCATTGAAGGCATAGACAAAACGTCGAAAAACAAAAGATCCCTCTTTTCGTCGTTGACAGCCTTGTGGTTGATGAAGATTTTTTTTGAGCTTACCAGTTCCTTGACCTCTTTCCTGTTTTGGGCCGCTTTAAGCATGTCTCTCAGGACTATAATTATCGGAATCCCGAAATTGCCGCTTGAACTGGGCCTTGCCAGATAAGCCTTTCCCTTTCTCTCAACAGGCCATACCTTCGGGCTTCCCTGTCTTTTTAGGTGCATTATTTATTTTCCTCCTTCTTTTCCGGGCTTTTTCCGGCGATTCTTTTTTTGTCGTCCATGTTTAACTCCGTAATCTGCAGGTTTGAAGGCTTTAAGCCAATGTTTACCTTTGAGCCGTCCTGCTTTTTTGCCTGAATTCCCTCTATTTCCACCCTCAGGCTTTTTACATTCACTCCCGTGACTTTCCCCTGCTTTTTTTTGAACTTTCCCCTCATGATTTTTGCAGTGTCCCCCTTTTTAATTTCAATGTTTCTTCTGCCGTACTTCTTTCTTAGGTCCTTTGACAGGTTCACTCCGAGGAATTTTCTTTTTATGTGAAGAGGCGCGTTTGCCCTGTACTTGCGCTGCTTTCTTGGCTGCTTGCTGCCCTTCCATTTTTTTGAAAATTCTTTTTTCATTTTTTACCTTCCAAATATTTTATTATCATTAATTCCCCTTTTTCATATAAATTTTCGGCTTTAACTGCAAGAGGGTGTTTTCCCACTCCATAAAATAATTCTGGTGAAAATTTCCTCCCCCTAATCAAACCCGCATATACGCCATCTTTTTCCCTTTTTGTCTCGGCTAAAATCTCTGCAATTTTGCCTATGTATTCCGATCCCCCCTCTTCTGCTAAAACTCTTGCTTCTGCAATTCCAAATCCCATCATCAAGATGGATTCTCTGGCCATCCTCTCGTATGAATCAAAATTCATCTCGCCAATCTTTTTTCTAAGCTTCTCTAACTTACTGATTATGCCCTCAATTCTACTGCAAATCCTCTCCAGTCTAGGATCCCTTCTTTCATTGTTTCCGTAGTAAGTTGTATCATCTAATGGCATTTTAGTAAACAAATTGCGCGATTTTTGCGACCTCCTTCCATCTCTCAAAAACTTCCCTTGCCACGGGACCCTTGATTTGCGTTCCCTTCGGATTTCCCTTGTCGTCCTTCAATATTGCCACCGCATTGTCCTCGAACGCAACCCTTTCCCCATGAAGTCTTACATAAGGCTTTTTTTGCCTTATCACTATTGCGTCAAAGACCTTTCCCTTCATTTCCGGATCCCCCTTTCTCACGCTTACCTTGACGAAATCCGCGACCCTCGCGCTCACTTGCCTTCCCTTTCTTCCCTTCGCCCTTTTGACAGAGACAATTCTCACAATCTTGGCCCCGCTGTTGTCCGCTGCTACAACCTCAGAGCCCAAATTCAGGCCTTTTGTAACCCTTGCGGATATGGCCTTCATTTTTCCCTCGCCTCTGAACTTTTTATCTTTTCCATGGCGACAAAGTGGATTATCTTGCTTAAGGGCCTGCATTCCTGAACCCTTACAATATCCCCCACGCTTATTTTTTCCCCAATGCACTTGGGCAAACGCGCATGGATTTTTGTCCTTGATTTCTTGTACCTTTCGTATTTTCTCACGTAAATCATCCTCTCAAGCTCAATGACGATTCTTCCTGGAAATTTTTTCTTTACTATTCCCTCAAAAATCCTTCCCCTTGCCCTCAATGACCCGTGAAAAGGGCACTTGCCGTCGTCGCAATCCCTTCCTTTTTCGGCATCGGCTAAAACTGCATCGCCCTTCGCATTTTCCATTTTTGCCTTTTTCTTTTCCATTTTTGTTTTTAATCGCTTATCGAGCTTTCATCGAATCCGAGGTCTATTAGGATTGGCTTCACTTTTTTTCTATGGTCTCCCTGAAGCTCTATGATGTTGTCCTTGTAAGTTCCCCCGCAAGCAAGCCTGTTTTTCAAAGATTTTGCGATTTTTTTTATTTCAATGTCCTTCTCAAATCCAGATATGACTGTCACGATTTTTCCGTATTTTTTTTTGTCAGTGGTTATCTGTATTTTTTGCGCGCTCTTGACTATCTGTTCGCACACGCATGCCTGTTTTGGCAAACCGCATTTTGGGCATATTTCCATTTTATTTCTTCACCGCAAGCATTCTCGCCAGCATTTTTTTAATTTCCTTGACTTTTGAGCCTTTTTTTGAGGCGTTTGCCCTTGACTTTACCAGCTCAAATCTTAACTCCCTCATTTTCTTCTCCCTTTCTTCCCTGCTCATGTTCAAAATGTCCTTTGATTTCAATGCCGCCATTTTATTTCGCCTTCCTCCTTTTTTTGTTGATTGGTTTGTTTGAAGCTGCTTCCGAGGCTGTTTGCATTATTTTTTCCTCATTTTCCCTGACCTTCTTCAGAAATTCCTCGTTGACTTCCACCCTGTCGCTTAGCTTTGCATGCGGCGAAAGGATGCTTACCTTAACCCCTATTGTTCCCGGTCTTGTTTGGGCCTTTGCCTGAGCCTTGCTAACAACTTTCGCGCTGTCTCCCACCTTTTTTAAATAACCCTGCGCGAACCTCCACGTCTTTGCCCTCGCCCCCGGAACTTTTCCGCTTATTCTTATCTCTGCTCCTAAAGCCCCCGCCGCCATTATTTTTTGCAAAGCCCTGTATGCAATGACCTTGAACCTTAACGGGCCCATGTTCTCCAATGCCCCTGCTATTTCGTCAACCATTATTTGCGCCTCAAATTCCGGCTCCTTTACCTCTTCTATTTCAATCCTCGGATTTTCAAGCTTGAACCTTGACTTGAGATTTTTTGTCAAATCCTCGATTTTCTCGCCCCTTCTTCCTATCACCAAACCGGGCTTGTTCGTGGTCAATATGATTTTTTCCCCGACAGGGGTGTACTCTATCCTTATGCCGCTCATTTTGCCCTTTCCTAGATATCCCTTTACGAACTCCCTTACCGCAAACTCGTCTTTCTTGAACTGGACTGTTTTCTTTTCTTCCATTTTATTTTTTAATGGATTCTGGTTTACTTTTCGCGACTATTTTCAAATGCGTCCTCTTTCTTCTCACGCTTCCGAACCTTCCATACTGCCTTTGCCCTATGTTTGCGACGGCTTCAACAACAATCGGATTTTCAACCCCGTTGGCGATTGCGTTTCCGGACAGGCTTTTGAGGACCTTTATGAAGTGCTTCGCGGATTTTTTCGGGTATCTTCCGGACATCATGCCTTTTCCGCGCCTGTGCGGCAGTTCCCCTTTCATCGGAACGGCCTTCTTTAATGACATGACTTTTTCCAAATCACCAATTGCGAGGTCGATTTTTTTCCCCTTTATGAACCTGCAAATCGCCGCAGACTCTATTGTGGATATCGGGAGGTCAAATGAATTTACAACAGCCTCTGTTTTCTTGGCCTTTGGCTTTTCTTTTCCAGTTTGTTTGCCGTCTTTCTTTTCCTTTGCTTCGTCCGCTGGCTCGGGTTTTTTGTCTTTTAAATCTTTTTTGCCGTCCTGGGATTTCTTTTCAATTGACAGCCCTTTATCCTCTTGGGAAACCTGTTTGCCTTTGGAGTCTACGTCCCTCTTTGGGGTTTCAACCGCCTTTTTCCCTTCCATCTTGTTTTCCCGCATAAGTTTTGTTTTTTCTTCTGTCATTTTTATTTTGCCTTGGCCTTTGTTCCCTTGGTTGCGCCGATTCCCGCCTTGCCGTGCTTTATTCTTGCCCTTGTAAGCGCAAATTCGCCGAATCTGTGGCCCAGCATTTCTTCGACGATGTCAACCGGCGCGAATTTTCTTCCGTCGTGTATATGCAATTTCATTCCGACCATTCTTGGAACTATTATCAGATCCCTCAAGTGGGTTTTTACAGGCTTGTTTTTCTCTATTTTCCTGTTCGCCCTGCTTATGAATCCATCAATTTCCTGAAAATGCCTTAATGCAAACCTTCTTCCCTTTGATTTTAGGAACTTTGCAAATTCCCTTACTTCCATTTTTTTCAGCTCGTCAAGGGTTTTTCCCCTGAATGTGAACTGCTTTTTCTCAACCATTTATTTTTTCCCCTCCGTCGATTTTAATTGATGGAATGTGAATGTTTTCATTTTTTCCTTCTCCCGGTCCTTCTCGGCCTTATCAACCCGACTCTCGCCCCCGGAGGCGCGTTTCTCTTTGCTATCTTGCTCTTTATCCTCTTCCCCCTTCCCGAACCAAACGGATGGTCCACTGCGTTCATCTTGACGGCGGATGTCCTTGGCCAAAGCTTGTTCCTTGTCTTTTTTATGAAATGCATTTTTCCCGCCTTTACTATCGGCTTTTCCAGCCTTCCTGCGCCGGCAATTGTTCCCACAATAGCCCTGCATTCCTTGTTGAATTTTTTTTCCTTTTTCGACGCCATAAGCAAAAATATGTCATCGCCGATTACCTTGCTGACAACTGCGGAGCTTCCCGCTGTTTTTATGAAAATGCCCCCGTCTCCCGGCCTTGACTCAATGCAATACACGTTGGTCTTTACGGGAATGTCCTTAAGCATCATGATGTTTCCAGGAGAAACATCCTTCGAACCGAAGCTTATCTTTTGGTTTTCAGTCATTCCCTGGAAGGCAGGAATGTAAAAGACGCCCTCGCTGTATTTTATTTTTGCCAAAGGCGCGCTGTGCCCGCTTGAATTTATCAGCCTTATCACGAAACCCTCGCCCTCCATTCTGTTTGGATATTTCAGCCTGTATACAAAAGCCTTTCTTCTAACGCGATATGTGTTGCTTCCCTTTCCCCTGGCCTGCTGTATTATTCTCTTGCCCATTTTAATTTCCTATGTCCTCCAAGATTTTTTTTATTCTTTCATTGTCTTTACCGTCCTTTGGAAGGTGCATTTGTTCACCCATGCCCATTATATATCCCTTTCTTGGATCATAACCTGTACAAACTCCATGGTATTCGACAACTTCGCCGCATAATCTTGAAATAAATCTTTCCCTTCCAGTGTCTTCATCCATTCCATCATAAACACATAACCTGCTTTTTTCTCCAAACCAAATTATCAAGACATCTCCTTCTCTGAATTCATGTTTTCTATCTGAATAACTAAGTTTTTCCGCCAATGCCATCATATCATCCCCAATTTCGTCGCCACGTCTATGGCCGGAAATTCCTTTTTAAGTTTGACATAAGCGTATTTTTTTCCGCTTCTTACCAAAGCCCTTATTCTTTCGACCTTTACCTCAAAAATTTCCTCAACGTTCTTCTTTATCTCTTCCTTTTTCATGTCCCTGGAAGTTTCGAACGTAAGGGTGTTTTCCCTTTCAATCAGCATTACCGCCTTTTCCGTCGTTAGGGGCTTTAATGTCATTTTCAATGCACCCCTCTTTCTTCTGATTTAATTTTAATATCGGGAATATTCCCGCGATTTACAAACTCACCATCTTCAATTAAAACATTTGTTCCATCAACCCTTATTCTTTTTCCATTAACAATTGTCATATCGCCTCTTTCTCTCATAAAACTCCCAAATACATACTCCCCATTAACGTCTCTTCCTAAATATTCCATTTCCATACCTTTTGACAAGCTATTCGGGTTTGTAGATACGTGATATGTTTCCATTTTCCTCAATTCAGATTCACTCATTTTGTTTTCTCCTTCAAAAGATAATTCGGGATTTTAAATTGTGAATACTCTGGAAAAAGGCCCTTTCCGTGCATGATCCTAAAAAAACATTCCGCGGTAAGCTTGCAATCCTCAAGCGCGTTGTGCTTGCCCCTTTCGTCGGGAATTCCGCAAAAATTAAGCGTATTTGTAAGCCCCATGTCGCTTTCCATCCTTGAATCATTATTCCTCTTAAGCAAAAAGCCGTCATTTATGGCAAGATATTTTGTCTGCGCTATTGAATGAAGGTCAAATGCCCTGTGCTGTACTGTTTTTTTTATCCCGTATTTTTTTGCCCTTATCTCCAAAAAGGTTACGTCAAACTGCGGATTTTGGCACAGCAGATTTCTTATCTTTCTTTTTTGCATCCATTTGAAAAAATTCTCCAAAAGCTCTTTTTGGGATTGCTTGTTTTTGTCCCTCAAGTCTGATTCATTTTTTCCAATAACTTCCGCCGCATCGTCTTCAACCATGTCTTCATTGTCAATCTTTGACTCCTCAAAGAAAATTTCATTTGTGTCGTCTAGGTCTATTGCGCCTATCTGCCATATTCCGCACTTTTCTTTGTCAAGGCCGGATGTTTCAATGTCCAAAACAACGGGATTCGCGTTCATTTTTCCTTAAATTTGCCGTTTAATTCCTTAATTTGGCCAACCTTGGGCGAATTTTTGAACTTTTCATCAATCTCCTTAATCGCCTCTTCGGTGTAGACAACAAGCCTTCCCTGTCCGCCTTTTGCAAGATTTGCAACGCTCAGGTTTTTAACGTTTGAACTGTCAAGGACATTTGCCTTCATTTTTTCCCTGTCGCCAAAAACCATCAGCGCCCCTGCATTTTTTTTGTGCTTTCTTCCCCTCAGCTTGCCTCTGCCGCTTCTTATGGATTTTTTTTTGAATGCGATATTGGCAAGGTCCTTGTCCAGGATTTTTCTCAGGCTGCCGATCATATCTTTTGTCTTTAGGGACAATAACTTTGATTCAACGATCAGGGGAAGTTTTACATTCTCGATGCTCTTTGAATTTAATGCAGGATATTTCCTGGACAATTGCTTTTCGCTGGCTGTTGCGCTTAAAGCCGACAAAAGGGCTATTTTCATCTCGTTTTTGTTTATCTTTTTTCTTGTAGTCATTGAAAGAAGTTTTGGGGGATGCGCCCTGCGACCGCCGACAGTTCCCGGAATAGTTGCCCCTATCCACACAAACTGCGAACCTTTTCTCGAAACTATTTTTCTCGGGATTCTTGAAATGCCTTTTTTGTAGTGGGTTTTCCATACGTTTCTTCTGTGGGGAATTATCCCGCTTGCCGAATACTGCTTTCCCGCAAGAAGCATTGGGTAATAAGGCTGCTTTGTCTTTCTTGCCTCAAGAACTTTTGAGACAACGTCATCCCTTATTTCATATGAGAAGCATGCCGGCAATTCCACGTCCCTGATTTTCTTTCCGTCTACGGACAAAACAGCGGCTTTCATTTTAATATGAAACCTCTCCAGAAACTATGCCTCTTCTGTTTAACTCATCGATGTTACCCCTAAATTTTGACGGTACTCTAATTCTCCTTGGAAAACCGGGTAAATTTCCATAATATCCAATTGCAGTATCCCTGTTATGCACATAATTTTTGGCACACTCATTTAAAGTGATAATAAGATTGTTGTTTGGATGTCCTAAATTCAATTTTCCAATAGCATATTCTGCAAGAGTCAAACATGTGTTCATGCTGTGCAAAGCGCTATCCGCCCTAAATTTTGCCACTTTTCTTATGTTTTGTGTTTCAGAAGTCATTTTATCATCTCCAAAAGTTCGTAATTTTTCTTGGACTGCCTTTTTGTCTCCCTCAGGGCGGAAGTGATGATCAATTGCCTTTTTTCAGGACCCTGGACGCTTCCGTAGACTATTGCATAGTCGTTTTTGACGTCACCAAAATTTTTCACTCCTTTCATCTCGGAATCTTTGGAGCTTTTTATGTCAATGATTTTGTTGTTGTAGCTTACCCTTGAAAACATCCCCAATTGGCCTGCTAAGGGGGCTTTGAAGGTTACACGCGCGGGATGCCATGGTCCCAAACTTCCAGGACGCCTCCTTCCCTTCTCCGACTTGTGCTGCTTCAATTGTATTCCGAATCTCTTTACAGGGCCGACAAAGCCCTTTCCCTTCGTCAAACCCCTTAGGTCCACAAGCTGCCCCTTTGAAAAAACGTCTGCAATGGAAATTTCCTTTCCAATATTTTCCTTTATGAACCTTAACTTTTCGTCGCTGTTTCCCCTAAGCCCTATTTCCGCAATGTCAGGGGTTTTCTTCAGCCCTGTTTTTTTGACCTGTGAGTACGCAACAAGCCTTATGTCTTCGTATTCCTCTGCCTTAAAGCCCTCAAGGCCTATTTTTTTCCCCTTGTTTTTTGGAACCCTAATCCTGCTTGCAATTTCCTTGTCAAGATTTTCGGCGAGAACCTCTTTCGCAACTTTTTGATTTTTGTAGAATCTTGCCGATAGAATCTTCATTTCAGGGCAGCTGAGAATTGTCACGGGAATCACGATTGTTTTTCCCTTCGTCATTGAATCAGGCGTGTTGTCCTTCACGCTTGCAGAGGCCATTCCCACCTTGTAGCATATGAAACCCTTGAGGTTTTTTGGAGAATTATTCGAATTTTGGGAATTGATCGCTTTCCAGTTGACACTAGGCAAGAATTTCCTGGCCCTTTTTCTTGGCCAGAACTGCAGACTTCCCTTTCTCGGCGATCTTTTTGTTGGCATTTCTTTCTAATGCGGATTGCATTTTACTTTTCCCTGGAATGTAAAGAATGAGAAAATCTGGCTTTAAAAGTGTTTTGGGGAAAATCACGCCGTGAATTCCTTCTCGCTTTTCATTTCTTTGCCGTCAATCACGGCATTTCTTAAAATTCTTCCCTGCCTCTGCGCCATCTCGCGGATTTTTGCGAAGTCCTTCTCGCTCTTTGGAAGGATTATGTTTTCTATCATGAAGTCATGGCTTATCTCCGCGCTTTTGAAGTCCTTTTTTTCAAAGACAAACTCTTCTCCGAAGGATTTGTTTTTTGTCGCAATCTTGCAAAAGTCAGCCTTTATCTTTTCATCAGACTTTGTCGACGGCTTTGCGGACTTTGGAGCCTTGGGTTTTATCTTCAGTTCAGAGTCTTTAGCGCCGAAGCTAAGGGCAAAAAACGCCTTTTGGAAATTTTCCGCAAGTTCAAGAATTTCATTTCCCGAAAGTTCCTTGTTAACCTTGAACTGTTTTACCCCCATGAACTGCTTTACGTCGCAATGTCCAAGAATATCCCTGAACTTGGGTTCTTCGTTGAGATTCAGCGTCGACACTATTACGCCTGTCACACTTGTTTTGGAATTTCCAAGCTCTTCCGCCAACTGCCTGACAAGTTCGTTTGCAAATTCAGGGCCTGTGGAAATCCTGTGGGAATCCCTTGACTTTTTTGCGACTATTATGGCCCTTTGACTGAACCGCCCCTTGCTGAACTTCTGAAACTGCAAGTGCACGGATTCGTCAATCCTGCCGTCAAAGATTTTTTTTATAAAATTCATTAATTTTTCCTCGCTAACATGGTTTTTAATCTTTTTATTTGCATAAGTTTATAAATTTAATCAGTTTTTTAATCCGATGGAAGACGAATACCTGAAAAAGACGACAACTACCATTGTTCTCTTGGCGCTTGCCGCGCTGTCCTTTCTCATTCTGAAGCCAATACTTTTGTCGATAATCCTCGGAATAATACTTGTTGTTTTGTTCTCTCCGCTGCACAACTGGCTTCTTAGGATATTCAGGTCAGCTACAATTTCCGCTTCTCTTATATGCATATTCCTGTTCCTTTTGCTAATCCTTCCGTTTTGGTTTTTGATACCTATCTTTGTGAACCAATCCTTCCAAATTTATCAGGTGTCGCAGCAAATAGACTTCATAGCCATACTAAAAACCATATTCCCCTCTTTTTTTGCCTCGGAACAGTTCTCAAACGAGATAGGTCCCATAATCTCCTCTTTCACGACAAAAGCCATAAACGCCCTCGTCAACTGGCTCTCTCAACTGATACTTAACTTTCCGACAATAGTCCTGCAGGTACTGGTCATATTCTTTACTTTCTTCTTTGTCCTGAGGGACAAGGAGTATTTTGGCGATTACCTGAAAAACATACTTCCTTTTTCAAAGGACGTAAAGGACAAGCTTTTCCTTTCGTCAAAAGACATGATTTACTCCGTAATCTACGGGCAGGTCATAATAGGGACAATACAGGGAATAATCGTGGGAATAGGGCTTTTCGCATTCGGCGTGAACAACGCGTTCCTTCTCACTTTCCTTGCAATATTGGCGGGCATACTCCCTATAATCGGCACCGCTGTCGTTTGGCTCCCTGTTGTTATTTATCTCATCATTGCCGGAAACACCTTTCCCGCAGTCGGGGTTACGATTTTCGGAGTTCTCTCAACTTTCATCGACAATATTCTAAGGCCTCTTTTTGTGTCAAGAATGACCAACCTTCATCCATTGCTAGTCCTTGTGGGAATGATAGGGGGATTGTTCTTCTTCGGAATTCTTGGATTAATAGTTGGGCCTTTGATAATAGCCTATGCATTCATAATGCTCGAAATTTATAGGGGAAAACAGATAGTGGGAGGAATTTTTGTGCCGGAAAAAAAGCCGTAAAGGGGTATGGTAAATGGAACTTAAGGTAAGGCTTTCCGATTGGGATGCAGGTCTTCCAGTTGTAATGCTTAATCAGGAGACCGCGAAAACAATCGGCGTTCACACGCAGGAAATGGTCTCGATAAAAACCATTTCCAAATATCCCAAGGAAATTTCCTCTGTCATAGACATGAACGGGCGCATAAAAAAGGACGAGATTCTTGTTTCTTCCGAAGTGAAGAACAGGCTTGGCCTGAAGAACCGCCAAAAGGTTGACGTGAACATAGCCTCCGTGACAAGGAGTTTGGCGTTCATCAAGAAAAAACTCAACGGGCACAGGCTCTCCGGGAACGAGATAAACGAGATTGTCAAGGACATTGTCGGCAATTCGCTCTCTGAGGCGGAAATCGCGCTTTTCGTCTCGGGAATGTGCAAGGAGGGAATGACAAAAAAAGAAATCATCAACATGATAAAGGCGATGCTGAAGTACGGAAACAAGATGAGCATAAGGAGCGAGTTTATTGTCGACAAGCACTCTGTCGGAGGGGTTCCCGGAAACAGGACAACGCCGATAGTTGTTTCAATCTGCGCCGCGGCAGGATTGACATTTCCCAAAACCTCGTCAAGAGCGATAACAAGCGCAGCCGGAACCGCGGACGCTGTGGAGTCAATCGCGAGAGTTGACTTCTCCTTGAACGAATTAAAAAAAATCCTGAAGAAAACCAATGCATTCATGGTGTGGGGTGGCTCTTTGGAAATGGTTCCTGCAGACTCGAGGATATTGGGCGTTGAAAAGACGTTGGCCATAGATCCTTATTCTCAAATGATTGCCTCGATACTTTCCAAAAAGCTTGCAGTCGGAAGCAAGTATATCTTGTTGGACATTCCGTACGGAAAAAATTCAAAGGTCAGCAAAAACAGGGCTGAAAGGCTAAAGGAGGAATTTAAGGACATCGCGAGATACTTCAACAAAAGGCTGAAATGCGTAATCACAAAAGGAAACCAGCCAATAGGCAACGGCATAGGTCCTGGTTTGGAAATGAGGGATGTGGCAAGCGTTCTTGATCCCAAGAAAAAAAGCCCGCAAGACCTGGAGGAAAAAGCGCTGCTTCTTTCTGGAAAGATACTTGAGATGACCGGAAAGGCGCAAAACGGCAAGGGAAAGGACGCTGCAAGGGAAATTCTTTATTCCGGAAAGGCGTTTGAGAAATTCAAGCAGATAATAAAAGCCCAGGGGGGAAGCCTGCGAAAATTGAGGGAAGCGAAGTTCAAGAAAGACATAATCGCGAAAAGAGGCGGCAAAATTGCAGAGATAAACAACAAAAAAATAGTCTCAATGGCAAGAATTCTCGGCTGTCCTGCAGACAAGTTTTCCGGAATTTACCTTTATTTCCATGTCGGGGACAGGATAAGGAAAAAAGACAGGATATTGACTATTTATTCGGAGACAAAAACCAGGCTGAACGAGGCTATTAAATTTTACAGCGAAAAAAAGCCGGTTGTTTTAAGGTAAGCCAATTTCCTTAAATTTTTAAACTTCATTTGTCATATTTTCATATGGATGAGCTGTACAAGGACAGGATTGAGAGGTATTTGAGGACAAACCTCGAGAAGGGATACTCGGAGGATTCGTTGAAATGGGCCCTTATAAAGCAGGGCAACTCAAGGACAGAGGTCACAAGGGCCTTGGCCAAGGTGAAAAAGGAACTTTCTGACAGGAAGAGGGAAAAGGACAAGCCGGAGATAAAATACGAGCTTTACGACCAAAACAACAATCCGGTGGATGTCGGAAAAATGTCATTGTGGCGAAGATTTTTGGATTGGTTCAGGTAAACTATTTATGCCAGTTAATTTTAAATAAAGAGGAATACCAAAAAATATTGTCAAGCCCCTGTCGCATAATGGTAGTGCACCGGTCTTGAGTTTGCTTCGTTATAGAGTGAAGGAAATAGCAAACCGGGCCCTCACGGGCCTCCAGGTTCGATTCCTGGCGGGGGCGTTTTTTAATTTTAGTAAAGTTTTTTAAAACACTTTCTTTCTTAAAAGATATGAAAAAAGAAGTAATTGCTGTGGTTTTTTTCTTATTCTTAATGGTATTTATGCCTTATTTTATTAATGGTGCAACTGATAGTAATGATTGCCCTGAAGGATATACTTTTGAATCAAATGGGCTTGCGATAACCTCATCCTTAGATGGAATAGGAATAAGCCATATTTCTGGAGAATGTGTGCCAATTATTAAAGAAACAACAAGTTCTGTAACAATTCCTGAAAAACTGACTGCAAAAGAAGATTGCAATAGACTAGGATTTTGCTGGCACGATAACCAATGTTATGGTTTTGGAGTAAGAGTTACAATAAAACCAGAATATAAAAACAAACCACTTTCTTGGTTAAACGAAACTTTTTTTTATTGTGAAGGAGGTAGCAAAAAACTTGTTACACAAAAAATAACTGAAAAATTTTGTGAAAATGATTTTGAATGTCAGAGTAATAAATGCTTGAATAATAAATGCGTTCAAAAACAAGGAATACAAATAAATGAAATATCAAATAATGAAATAGTAAAGATAAATTTGTTTTTCCGAGAAAAGGAGTTATTCTATTTTTCGGGTTTGAACAAAGATTATTCTATTGGATTTGGTAAAAATGAAAGTGACTTCGTCTTTTTAATTAATAATGAAACATATATCTTTGGCAATAAGACTTTTAATTTAGATAATTATTCACAAATAGTAGTAGAGAGCATATTTTTTGAAAATGATTTTCCTAACGCAAACATAACTCTCATAGAAAGTAAAAACCCATTAAATAAGAATCTGAATAATTCTGAAGAAATTGAAAAGGGGGAAAGTTTAAATCAAATAACGGGCAATGTCATCGAAGAGTCTAATAATATCAAAAACAAAGAAAAACCAAGATTTATTCAAAGAATAACGGATTTTTTCAAAAACATTTTTACAATATAAAAGCCCCCGCCGAGGATTGCACTCGGGACCTCTGTCTTACGAGGACAGCGCTCTACTAAGCTGAGCTACAGGGGCATGTATCTATCTTGGAAGAACAAGTTATAAAATTTATTGATTTGGAAGATAATATCTCTCACCAAAATTAACATGGTTTAAAAGACCTAATCTTTTTTCCCTTCCTATAATTTTTCTTTCAGAAATCAATCTCTCTACAACCTCTCTCGCCTTTCTTAATCCCATATCTTCTCTTCCCTCTTCAATTTCCTTTCGTCTTAATTCTTTAACTAAATCAGTTAAACCGTATTCTCCGGGATGCCTTTCAACTAATCCAACTGCATAATCATCAATAGACCTTTCACTCATAATTCACCTCAAGAATATTCATTTATAAAATTATCTCAAGAGTTCTTACTAACCCGGGATTGTCCGCCCAAATAAAAAACAGATTATCCGAATAAAGCGGACAAGCCCTCTGCTGCTGCTTCATGCTTTTCTTCCTTCTTTTCCTCGGTCTTCTTTTCCTTTCCTTCTCCTGAAGACGCGCTTGAAGAAGCTCCTGCACCCGCAATAGCCAAGCTTGAACTCTCAAGCTCCTTCGCTATGTCAACTCCCTTAAGGCTCGCGACAAGAGACTTTGCCTTTGACTCGTCAAATTCAGCCCCTGCGGCCGAAACAACCTTTTTCACGCTGTCTTCATTGACCTCCTTGCCAAGTTTGTGCAGCAAAAGCGCCGCATATATGTATTCCATTATTTTTTAACCTCCCCGGAATTTTGTTTTTGAACTTTACTTTTATCTTTTATAATTTCTATATCTGTTTTGGAGGATTCTTCTTCATTGGCATCGGATTTGGAATTTTTTTCGCTTGTCTTGGAATCTTTATCAGCATTATCTCTGCCCAGCAAGTTAACAATCGCTTTCTCGTGAACTCCGGCCTTTCCTATCAGGAAAGAAATGGTGTCATTTGACACATATGCCAGTTTTTCAACGGCGAATGCCAAAGACTTCATGTGGCTTTCTCTCAAATCTTTTTTCGCGCCTTCCCTGTCAATCCTTATTTCAAGATAAATCTTGTTTTTTTTGTTGTCGAACGCCGTCAAAGGAACAAACCCCACCTGAAACGGCTTTATGTCAAGCTTGTTCATTATTCCCGCCGCATTTTCAGATATTCTCTCGCCTTTTTTTACGATGACTTTCGGCTGCTTTATGCTTATCTTTCCTTTTTCTATCTGGATTTGTATTCCCAGTGCCCCAAGCTCAGAGATTGCAGGCCCTGGAACCATTTCTGTCGGCCCTGCCGAAACCTCTATGTCTTCCGGAGCTTCCTGGCCAGCTTTCGCGCCGACAAAGTTCTTGCTTTCAAGCAGTTCGGACGCAAGTTCAAAAGAATCCATGTCCGAAAATAAAATCGCGGTATTCTCCTCAATGTACTTTTCCATCTCCTTTATTTTGTCGCTTTTTGAGCTTTCCAAAACCCTCAAAATGAGGTTCTTTTTTGGAACCTTTATTATCGCTTTTCCCCTCAGCTTTTTTGATATTTCCTGAAATTGGGATGCGGGAAGGTTTTTTATCGACGCGACAAGAACAGTGCCCTTGCCGCTTACCAATTCCGACAGCTCGTTGACGATTCCGACCTTCTTGCCAGAGATCTTTTTCACATCATTGGCTGTTTTCTTTTTCATCTTCCCTTATCCTCACAGGTTTAGTCATTGTGAATTTTATTTCAACGCTCTTTATGTTTTCTTTTCCCTTTGGCAAAGCCTTCAAAACAGCGCCATATAGCGCCGAGGCATTTTCCGCTATTTCCTCGTCCTTCATGCTCTGTTTTCCTATGGAAAGCTTTATGCTCGCCTCTTTTGTCCTGATCCTTGCGCTCTTGTTTATTCTTTCCTTGAGGTTTTCTATTTCCCTGTCATTAACATTTGTCAAAATTCCAAGCTGAGGGGAAGGCATCTTTCCGGCAGGCCCCAAAAACCTTCCGAAAACCGTCGCGACATTTGCCATCAGGCTCGCCTGCGACACAAAGAAGTCAAACCTTTTAACTAGCCTTTTTAGCTCCCCCTTTGAGGAATACTTTTTGAACTCTTCCCTGGTTATCGTCTCCAAATTCTTGTTTTTTGATTCCAGAAAGGCACAGATCTTCTTTTCCTTGACCTTGTGGGGCAGAAACACGAATATGTTAAGAGGAGTCTTTTTATTGTCGAACTTTTGCAGGTTGATCAGAAGGTCGACGCTTTGGTCAAACTTCCTTTCCTTTTCCTTCCTCAATTCCACTAATGCATTCTTAAGGCTTTTTTCCAAATCCATTTTACCTCCTACATTATGCGCCGAAAACACAGAACCCTTGTCTTGGTGTTAAGGCGATGTAGTTAATTAACGGTATTCCAAGCCGAGAAAATCCATGTTTATAAAGCTTTTCAGGCGTTTTTCACAGAAATTCTTATAAACAAATTTATTTTATCTTTTTGATGGAATTGGTGGTTCTTTTGTCTACCGGAAAGGGAACGTGGGCGCAAGTGTCGGGGCTGATAAAGTACGGGGAATGGGACAATGTGATAGTTGTCGGAGACGAGTTTGCGAGAAAGTTCACCTCTGAAAAAAAATTCGATTTTGTCAAAGTTGACCTTGAAAGGAAAATAAAAGACCTGAAGGAGGAGATTTTGGAAAAGCTCAGGGGAAAAATAAGGGGAACCGAGGTTGCATTAAGCATCGCATCAGGAGAAGGGAAGGAGCACATGGCGCTGATATCCGCTTTGATCAACCTTCCTGTCGGGATAAGGTTTGTCGCCCTGACCAAGGAAGGGGTAATCACATTTTGAAAAATCAATAAAAAAATAATAAAAAATTGAATAAATTATCTTCTTCTTTTTTTCTTCTTTGAAGACTTTCTTTTTGTTTTCCTCTTCGCCTTCTTCTTTCTTTTTTTAGCCATTTTAGCACCTCTTTTTATTTACACTTTAAGATGTAATTTAAGTTTAAATATTTTTCTGACTCGGCGCATTTTTTTGAGCAAAAACAAAACGTCCATCAAAAAGAAATTTTTGAAATTGCCGTCGGAAAAATCACAAAAAGCTGAAAACCCACCTGAACATCAGGAGAAGAAAAACAAAAAGTATCGCGTATCCGAAAAATCCGTAGGCGTTTTTTGCCGCCCTTTCAGAGCCCGTTGCGGCCAGGACAGTCAGGTAAAAAAATCTCCCTCCGTCAAGAATGCTTACTGGAAGCATGTTAAACAGGGCGACAAGGAAGTTTATCAGGACAATCCACCAAATCAGATAGTAAATGAATCCGGAAAATTTTCCCATCAACGGCTCGTAATAGGTATTTCCGAAAAAGCCGAGATTTTCAGACCTGAACGAGCTCATAAAATGGAGAAATTCTTTTTTAACAAACCCTTTGTTGTCTTCAAAGAACGCAATTCCTAGCCAGGCAGAGCCGTTTTGCGCCGGGTTTTCGCCCAAAATCACGTCTCTGTTGTAACTCTCTCCGTCATCGCCCAGCACAGTGAGGGTTATTTTTTCCCCGGGAAGACGGTTGGAAATGTCGTCTCTTAGGTCTTCTATGTCTGTAATTTCGTTTCCGTTTATTTTTAGTATAACTCTCTCAAGATCAGAGTTGATTGCAGGGGCGTCGTAATAAAAAGATATGCTGCCGTTGCTTTTCTGCCTTTCCAAAGATTCCTTGGTAATCACATAACCTATGCCGTCTGCCCTTACTTTGCTGTAACCCTGTTCGTTTGTCAAGCCAAGAATTTTCTCATAAGTCGGATCGTTTAAGCCGATATCATTTACAGAGGAGATGGTTGAGACGTTAACCGAAGAATAGGGATATGTGCTAAATGCAATTCCCGCAGGAGAGAATGCAGCGTGGAAGAACAGCACGAGCAAAATGAAAAAAACAATTCCCGTTATGACATTTGCAAAAACACCCGCCGAAAGAACCGACATTTCCTGGAATTTGCTTTTTTTCTTCATTTGTTTTTCATCAGGCTCAACAAACGCGCCGAATATCACCGGAAAAAACCTGAGGAACGCAAAGCCGGTGGTTTTTATCCTTACGCCCCATCTCTTTGCAAAAACTCCGTGGGAGAACTCATGGATTGTGGCAACTATGAGTATGGAGGCAATAAAATAAATCGTATACAGGGGCGGAAAGAATTCCCCCAATCCGAACAGCTGCGGAAAGTACGGGATTACCGGGGCTATTGGGGGAGCCCTTATCGTCTCAACGATTTCCGGCCTTGTGAGATACTGGAAAACCGTCAATCCGAGAAGGTAAAGGATGCCAATCATAAGCAAATAACCCACTACGATTGACAGATAAGCCGAAAACTCAAGGGTTTTTTTGTACCTGTTCCCTATTTTGTCTATCAGTTTTATTCCCCAGGTAGTTTTGTAAAGGTACAAAATCCCGTCTTTGGAAAGCCTTTCCTTGTTTTTCCTCAGAAAAAATACCAAAGAGGCAAGAATAACTACCAAAAGTATTAGGTCAAGTATGATGAACGCATTTACAGCCATTTATCTTTTTTAAGCCTCTTTATTCTCGTATTTTTTATTTTCTTCTCAAAGGCCTGAATGCCTTGCTGTTGCATTTTCTGCATTTTACCTTTCCCTCGAGAATTTTTGTCGGGTTGGACTTTATTTTGGAACTGCATCTCTTGCAGACAAAGACATTCTTGAAAAGCCTGTTTTGCGCCTCTATTATTTTTGCCATTTTACAGTTTCCTCTTTACTATCAATTTTCCCTCGACATTCCAGTACTC